>JAHEMB010000308.1 GCA_024643915.1 Rhodothermaceae bacterium
GTCCACAATGAAGAAGGGCACACTTCGCGCCCAACGGAGCCTCCTCCCGGATTTGAACCGGGGACCCCTTCCTTACCATGGAAGTGCTCTACCACTGAGCTAAGGAGGCGCAAAATGGAGCGGGAGACGGGATTCGAACCCGCGACCCTCAGCTTGGAAGGCTGATGCTCTACCAACTGAGCTACTCCCGCGCTCGGCAATTAACAATGAACAATGAGAAATGAACAATGGCTAATTTCTCATTGCAAATTGCCCATTGCTTTCGTGGGCAGGGGAGGATTCGAACCTCCGAAGGCTAAGCCACTGGATTTACAGTCCAGCCCGTTTGACCGCTTCGGTACCTACCCTGAGCGAAGCCCATTATATCAAGGAACCCGGCGGAGGTGCCGTGGGGCGCAAAGAATTTAAAATGAAGAGAGCTGGCGAAGGGACTCTAACCCGATCCTTTTTACCATACATAGTCGCTTGCATATCGGATCCCTTTATGCTGACCGTTACGCGGAGATTTCAGCCGGAAATTAACGAGCTTCTGCTGAAAGAGATCAGGAGCAAGGTAGAGAAAAAGGCCGCTGGTAGCATCATAACAGACAAGGGCATCAATTATTTCGTCATCATAAGTCTTACTTTGCTAGTTATTGCAAGACCTACAGGAAACCTTGATGACCTCGCCATCCGACTCGGTGTACTTCACCTGAACGCGGGTCAGATTTTCACCATCGTCGAGCACTAAATCGTAGGCGGCATCTTCTTGAAAAGGAATGCTGACTATGTAGCCTCGCTTCACAGCCTCTGATAGAACGCGAGCTTCCGCTACCTTTCCTTTGAGACGCGTATTCATTATTTCATCAGAGCCGAAGGTGGGACTCGAACCCACACTCTCCCGATTACAAGTCGGGTGCTTTACCAATTAAGCTACTCCGGCCTTCCTTGTAAGATCAATAAATCAACCCTCTTCCGAAGCCTCCGGTACTTCCGCGCCCGGCTGCTTGTTTCGGCGCAGGAGGTAGCGGACGAGGACGGCGACGAGCACCACCCCGGTCATGATCAGCACGATGCGCCCGTAGTCGCGCAGGAAGTCGACCACCTGCGTCCAGTTGTCGCCCAGGGCGTAGCCGGCGTAGGTGATGAGAGCCGTCCACACGGCAGCGCTGAACGTGGCGAAGGCAGCGGTTTTCCACGCGTGGGTGTGCGCCATGCCGACGGTGAGCGAGATGACGCTGCGGGCGCCACTCAGGAAGCGGTTGGCAGCCACCACACCGTAGCCCCAGCGCTCCAGCCAGTGCCGCACCTTGAACACCTCGCGCTTGGGTAACCAGCGCAGCCGACCCTCCTCGAAAATCGCATCGCCGATGCGGCGCCCCAGAGCGTACATCGTCATAAACCCGAGGGCGCCGCCGAGGGTAGCGAGGACGACGACGACGACGAAGCTGAGCTGCCCGATCCCCGCCAGATAGCCGCCGAAGACGACGATGAGGTCGCCGGGGATGGGGGGTAACACGTTCTCGCCATAGGCGATGCCGAGGATGACGAGGTAGGCCCACACCGGCGCGATGGCGCCCATCCAGTCGAGAAACTGGTTGAGGTTCTGTTCCATCGGAGGCTACAGGGTCATCGCGGAAGGGGGCGGGGCTTTGGTGCTGCGCCGGTTGTACGCGCGCAGCGCCCGGTTTCGTTCTTCGGGAAAAGCAAACTTTGGGGAAAGAGAGGCGGCACGTCAGGCTTCTTCTGTCAGCAGCAGGCAGGCCGCGTAGGCCGCCGCGCCGGCTTCCTGCCCGACGAAGCCGAGTCGCTCGGTCGTCGTCGCTTTCACCGAAACCAGGCCCACGTCCAGTCCCAACGCCTCAGCCACGTTCGCCCGCATCGCGTCGATGTGGGGACGGAGCTTGGGGCGTTGCAGGGCCACGGTAGCATCGACGTTGGCAATGCGAAAGCCGGTCTCGTTGACGAGACGTCCTACTTCGGCCAGCAGGGCCGCGCTGTCGGCGCCGCGCCAGCGTTCGTCCGTATCGGGGAAGTGCAGGCCGATGTCGCCCAGGGCGGCGGCGCCGAGGAGCGCGTCGGCGATGGCGTGCAGCAGCACGTCGGCATCCGAGTGCCCGGCCAGCCCCGTCTCGTGGGGGATCTCGACTCCGCCGAGGATGAGCTTCCGCCCGGCCTCTAGGCGGTGAACGTCATATCCGATGCCGATGCGCATGAGTTGGTTGCTGGTTGGCCGGTTGTCGGTTGTCGATTGTTCTTGAGCCGGCGAGCATCGGCCTGGAGCAGCATCGGCAGCGTTTACTCCAGAAGCAAAAGCTGACCGATGAAAGCTCCCTCAGCCCCGTGCTTCTTTCGACCGGCTTTCCCAGAGACGCAGGGCGCGGCGCCAGTCCTCGGGGGTAGTGATTTTGAAATTGTCGGCGCTGCCTTCGATGATGCGGACGGGGTGGCCCAGGTGCTGGACGAGCGCTACGTCGTCGGTGGCTTGATGGCCGGTGCGAGCGGCCTCGGCGTGGGCCGCCTCGAACCAGTCGCGACGGAAGCCCTGGGGCGTCTGCATCCGGTAGAGGCCGGCGCGGGAGAGCGTCTCGCCGAAAAGGCCGTCGGCGCCGCGTCGTAGCGTGTCGGCCAGGGGGAGAGCGAGGGCCGCTGCGCCTTCCGTGCGGGCCACTTCGATGACAGCGTTGAGCTGCTTCTCCTCGACGAAGGGCCGGACGGCGTCGTGCACCAGCACCACCGCCACGCTTTCCGGCAGGGCGCCCAGCGCCGCCGCCACCGAATCCTGTCGCGTAGCGCCGCCTGCCACTACCGCATGAAGCTTCGCCAACCCCGCCTCCCGCAGCGCCTCTTCCAACGTTGCCCGCTCCGCCTCCGGTGCGGCGACGACGAGGATATCGACCGCCGGATGCTGCTCGAAAACCAGAAGCGTCTGCACCAGGAGGGGCTTGCCGCCCAGCAGGCGGAACTGCTTCTTCGCCCCGCCCATCCGCGTCCCGCTCCCGGCAGCGGGGAGGAGGACGGCGACTTCGCTTCGCTCGGCGAAGGGCGAAGGGCGAACAGCGAGGGGTGATCCTTCTACCGAGCCTTCACCCATCCCACCCTCCCCCCGCTTTTTCCCACCATTCACCATTCGCTACTCCCTTTCGCTACTTCACTACAGAATCATCATCGCGTCGCCAAACGAGAAGAGGCGGTATTCTTCCTTGACGGCCTCCTCGTAGGCGTGCATCATGAAATCGTAGCCCATGAAAGCGGAGACCAGCATCAGCAGGGTGCTCTTGGGCATGTGGAAGTTGGTGATGAGGCGCTGCGTGATGCGGAACTCGTAGGGCGGATAGATGAATTTGTCGGTCCAGCCGAGGTCGGCCTTGAGGGTGTTCGAGGCCGAGAGGCTCGTCTCCATCGCACGCACCACCGTGGTACCCACCGCCGTCACCGTGTTCTTCCCTGTCTTGAGGGCGCGGTTGACCGCCCGCACCGTCGCGGGGCTGATCTCGAAGCTCTCCGAGTCCATCCGGTGCTTCGTCAGGTCCTCCACCTCGACGGGGCGGAAGGTGCCCAGGCCCACGTGGAGGGTCACCGGGGCGAAGACGACGCCTTTCTCGACGAGCTGCTGGTTCAGGCAATCGGTGAAATGGAGGCCGGCGGTGGGGGCCGCCACGGCGCCCCGGCGCTCGGCGAAAACGGTCTGGTAGCGCCCGCGGTCCTCGGACTCCACATCGCGCTTGATGTACGGGGGGAGAGGCGTCTGCCCGATTTCGTCAATCTGCTGGTAGAGTTCCTCGTTGGTGCCGTTGAAGACGAAGCGGATGGTGCGGCCCCGCGAGGTGGTGTTGTCGATGACCTCAGCCACGAGGTCGTTGTCGAAGTAAAGCTTGTTGCCGATGCGGATCTTGCGGGCGGGATCGACGATGACGTCCCACAGACGGCTCTCCGGGTTCAACTCGCGGAGCAGAAAGACTTCGATGCGTGCGCCGGTCTTTTCTTTATTGCCGTAGAGGCGGGCCGGGAAAACTTTCGTATCGTTGACGACGAGGACATCGCCCTCGTTGAAATACTCGGGCAGATCGCGGAACGTGCGGTGCGCGATGGACTCCGTCTTTCGATCCAGCACCATGAGCCGGGCGCTGTCGCGCGGCTCGGCGGGGTACTTCGCAATCAGGTCTTTCGGATACTCGTAGACATAATCCGACAGCTTCATATGCACATCCCTCTAGGTGCGGAAATTCGCCTTGCCGCGTACTGAACCGCGCGCGCCGACCACCGTTGAACCTCGCGGAGAGGCCTCCTGCTCAAAGATGGTTTGAAAGACACAGCAGCTTCGCTCAAAGCGCGTTAATATAAACCCGTTTGATGCCTGCTCCAAATTCGGAAATCGTTAAGTGAGGCGTGTTGGCGGCGGGGCCGCCCGGCCTCTTTTAGCCCGCCTTTTTGTGCCCTTTGCCCCCGAAATGCACGTGCTCCGACCCGCGCGCTCCCTGCTTGCTTCCACGCTGCCGCTCCGCTGTCTGACGGGCCTGCTGCTTGTGTTGACGATGGGGCTGGCTGCCTGCGACAGCGGCATCGCGCCGCCCGAGGAGCCGCCTGGCTTCGGCACGCTCCGGGGTACCATCCGCTTCGCCAGCGCCGACCCGGCGGACTGGCCCGCGCTCGATTCCCTCCGCGACCTGCGCTTCGTCGCTCTGCCGTTCGTCCCCCGCGACACCGCCGACATTTTCAGCAACCTCACCGAGCTCGTCATCAGCCCCGGCCTGGCGCGTTTCGTCGCGGTGGACTCGTTCCTGATCGACAGCGTGAAGGCGCAGGTGTACCCGTTCAGCGGCGTGGCGCAGCAGTTCAGCCGCAACCTGTTCGACTGGCGGCCGGTGGGGCTTTACGAAGAGAACAGCGGCGCCTTCATTGTCCGCCCCGGCGAGACGACGCACGTCGAGGTGCGTGTGGATTTCCGCAACCCGCCCCCCTTCCCGCCCGGCACGAACTGACCTGAGGAATCGAGGAATCGAGGAAACGAAGATGAGATTCAGTCAAGCCGCTCGTCGATTCTTCGATTCCTCGTCTCTTCGATTCTCACAAATCCGATGACGCGAACCCACCCCCTCACCCTTCTCCTCCTGCTGTGCCTCGTGTCAACCGCGCAGGCGCAGCCGGCGACGATCCAGGGTACGGTGCGCGATGCGGCGGGCGAGACGCTGCCGGGCGTCAACGTCGTTGTGGACGGCACGGCGCGGGGGGCGGCGACGAACGCGGTGGGGTTCTACGAGATCGCGGGGGGGCCGGCGGGGGCGTGGGTGCTGGTGGCTTCGGCGGTGGGGTTTGAGACGGCACGGCAGGCCCTCACGCTGGCGCCGGGCGAGGCAGTGACGGTCGATTTCGTGCTGGTGGAGAAGCTGATCGAGTCGGATGAGGTGGTGGTGACGGCGTCGCGGCGGGCGCAGCGGTTCAGCGAGGCGCCCATCAGCCTGAGCATCGTGC
>JAHEMB010000004.1 GCA_024643915.1 Rhodothermaceae bacterium
TCGTCAGGATCGCCAGCTTGCGGCTCGCGGCCTTGGCGGCGCGCCCCATCTGTTCGAGGTCAACCGTTGTCGTCATTTCCATAGCTTCTCATGTATGAGAGCAGGCAAAAGGCAGAAGAGAGCAATTCCCCTCTCGCCCTTTACTTACGTCAGTCGCGCTACGCGCTCGTGTCTACCGCTCTCCCATTCCTTTCGTTTAAACGAGGATCAAGTCGTTGCGGTGGATGGCGACGGGGCCGTAGGCGTAGCCCAGGCGGGCTTCGATCTGCTCGGAGCGGTAGCCTTTGATGCGTTCGAGGTCGGCCCGGTCGTACCGGGCGATACCCCGGCCCACCTCGTCGCGTTCCGGCCCCAGGATAAGGACGGTGTCGCCCCGCTCGAAATCGCCTTCGACCGCGTGTATGCCGGCGGGGAGGAGGCTGCTGCCGGCGTCCCGGAGGGCGCGGGCCGCCCCGGCATCTACCACCAGTCGCCCGCGTAGCGACGGCCCGGCGAAGATCCAGCGCTTGCGGCTGTCGAGCGGCGTTTCGAGGGCGGGGAAGCGCGTGCCGACGGCTTCGCCTGCGGCGAGGCGGGCAATTACGTCGGGCGCGTGCCCGGCGGCGATCACCACGTCGGCCCCGGCGCGGCGGGCTATGTCGGCGGCTTGCAGCTTGGTTGTCATGCCACCCACGCCCAGGCCCGTCACGCTGCTCCCCGCGAGCGCGTGCAGTCGCTCGTCGATGGTCTCCACCTCGGGGATCAACTCGGCGGCGGGGTCGGTGCGGGGGTCGGCAGTGAAGAGGCCGGGCTGGTCGGTCAGCAAGATCAGCAGGTCGGCCTCGGCCAGGAGGGCGACGAGGGCGGAGAGGTTGTCGTTGTCGCCCACCTTGATTTCGGCCGTGGCGACGGCATCGTTCTCATTGATGATGGGGACGATGCGATGTTCGAGGAGGGTGAGGAGGGCGTCGCGCGCGTTGAGGAAACGGTGGCGGTCCATCACGTCGGCGCGCGTCAAAAGCATCTGGGCCACGTGCAGGCCGTAGATCTCGAAGAGGCGCTCCCAGACGAGCATCAGCCGACTCTGCCCTACGGCGGCGAGCATCTGCTTCGCAGCCACCGTCGCCGGCAAGTCGGGGAAGCCCAGCCGCTCGCGCCCGGCAGCGATGGCGCCGGAGGTGCAGAGGATGACGTCGCGTCCCTGCCGGTGCAGCCCGGCGCACTGCCGCACCAACTCCACCATATGCGCCCGGTCGAGGTGGGGCGTCCCCCCCGTCAGCACACTCGTGCCCAACTTGACGACGATGCGCTGATGCATGAACGTTGTTGCTGATTGGCAGGCCGGCGTCGGTCATCGATCAATAGTCATTGGTCATTGGTGCCTGAACGCTGTTCAAGATCCCGATGACCAATGACCAATGACTGACGCCGGCGGTTAAGTGCGGCATCTCCCTGGCATGTTGCCGTGTATCATTCCTCAGAGCTACTCAGCCGCAAATCGCGGGCGCGGAGTTGGAGGGTGGTGGTGCCTTTCCACGTGTTCTCCTGGAGCGAGAAAAGCAACTCGAACGGTTTTCCCTGCCGAGCGCTCTCTTCGAGCACGTCGAGCTTATCCGACAGGCCGAAGCCGATGACGGGATGCGCCTTTCCGTTGGCGCCCCGTTGGCGGACGTGGAACTTCAGGTGCTGCCCGGCCCCGACCGTCCGGGGCGAGCCGCTCACTTCGAGGTCGCTAGCGTGAAAGATGGGGCTGCCGTTCTCGGGGCCGAACGGGGCGAACTGCCGCAGGACGTTCCAGAAGCGCCCGTCGATGGTGTCGAGGTGGATGGGGGCGTCGATCTCGATGGCGGGCAGCATCATCTCGGCGGTGAGCGTCTCCTTGGCTATCTCGTCGAAGCGGTCCTGGAAAGCCGTCAGGTTCTCTTCGCGGAGGGCGAGCCCGGCGGCGTGGTCGTGCCCGCCGAAGGTGTCGAGCAGGTCGCGGCAGGCGTCAAGGGCGTTGTAGATGTTGAAGCCGGCGATGGAGCGGGCCGAGCCTTTGAGGACGTCGCCGGCGGTGCTGAGCATGATGGTGGGCCGGTAGAACCGTTCGACGAGGCGGCTGGCAACGATGCCGAGCACGCCGAGGTGCCAGCCCTCGTCGTGCAGCACGAGGCTGTGCCGCATCTTCGCCGTGATCTGCCGCTCGGCTTTGCGCGTGGCCTGCACGAGCGTGTCGCGGTCGAGCGATCGGCGCTCCTCGTTGGCCTTTTCGAGCTGGCGGGCGAGGTCGGCGGCGCGGACGGGGTCGGTTTCCATCAGCAGGGCGGCGGCGCGCCCCGCGTCGCCCATGCGCCCGGCGGCGTTGATGCGCGGGCCGATGACGAAGACGATGCGGTCGGTGGAGCACGTGTCGAGGTCGAGGCCGGCCAGCTCGGCGAGGGTGTGCAGGCCCAGGCGGGGGGCGGCCGCCAGGCGGCGCAACCCCTCGCGCATCAGCACCCGGTTCTCCCCGTAGAGCGGGACGATGTCGCTGGCGATGGAGACGGCGACGAGGTCGAGGTATTCGTGCGCCAAGGCAGGCGCCTCGCCCAGCCTTCGCAGAACGGCTTGCATCAGCTTGAAGCCCACGCCACAACCCGACAACTCTTTGAAAGGATACGGGCAGTCGGGCCGCTTCGGATCGAGGACGGCCACGGCGTCGGGGACGGTGGCGAGGGGGGTGTGGTGGTCGCAGATGATGAGGTCGAGGCCCTTCGATTTCGCGTAGAGGGCCTGCTCGTGCGCCGTGATGCCGCAATCCAGCGCCACGATCAGGGCGGCGCCCGTCTCCGCGGCGTAGTCGATGCCGGCGGGGCCTAGGCCGTACCCGTCCTCGAAGCGATCCGGGATGAAGAAGTCGGCCTCCACGCCGAGGCTCCGCAGGAAGCTCGTCATGAGGGCGGTGGAGGTCGTCCCGTCCACATCGTAGTCGCCATAGACGAGGACGCGCTCGCCGTTTTCAATCGCGTGGACGAGCCGGTCGGCAGCAGCGTCCATGTCCAGCATGAGGAACGGATCGTGCAGGTCCTCCAGCCCGGCGCGGAAGAAATGCCGGGCGTCGTCGAAGCTCTCGATGCCGCGCATGACGAGCAGGCGGGCCAGGGCTTCGGGCAGGTCGTTCAGCTCGCGTTGCAGCTGCGCCGCCACGTCGGGCTTCTCCATGGGGCGCAGCACCCACCGATACTTCATCGTCTAGAGGGGAAAAGTTGAATCCTCAATCGTATGCCGCCTCTAATCTATCGGAAAGAAATCCCGTTCCTCCGCCCGGCGGCTTTCATGGAATTATAGCGGACGGAGGGGCCGGAAGCAAGTCTCTCGGGAAGAATCCTGAATGTGTTGTTGAGGGGAATGGACGAAAGGATGAGGGGACGAAAGGACGAATGGAGGAAACGAATGCCGAGGATCCAGCCTCTCCTGCTCTCCCACTCCCTGACTCCCCCAAGCTTCTCCAGTCGATGATCTATGTCAAGAGGGAAGAATGTCTGGGATGCGAGGAGCAACGGAGAAGCTAGAAGATGGGTATTATCGCAGAATTATCCTAGCATCATCGCTCTGTTAAGAGGCGATGCCGCGACCCTATCGTAGTCCTGGTGCGTTGAGGAGAGGATCGAGTGGTGAAAAGCCGCCGCCCGGACGTGCCGAGCGGGCAGAGCGAAGAGAGAAGTGCCGTGGTCTACGCCTGCGCCGTGGGCGTCAGGGCAAGCGCCAGCGCCGTGCCGCCGACGACGGCGAGGGGGATGCAGAGGAAATTCAGGAGGGGGATCCAGAGCAGCAGGCTCGTTCCCAACCCGAAGCCACCCGCAAGCGCCAGGTTCGCGCGTAACAGACGGATCTTTTCTTTGAGGGAGAGGCCGTACCGCTCGAACGTCGTGTCGCTGTATTCGAGGGCGATGAAGAAGGCGCCGATCGCGCCGCCGAGGAGGGCCGCCGCGACGCTGCCGAGGACGGGCACCAAGTTGAGCAGCAGGAGGGGCGCCATCAGCAGCACGTACAGGCCGGTGATGAGCGCCGTCGAGCCGATGGACCGCAGCACGCCTCCCACAAACGAGCCCTCCGGCTGCCGCGCCTTGACCCGGCCCGTCAGGATCGCCTCGACACGCTCCGAGAGGGCATCGTTGAAAGGGCTGGCGACGATGCCGCCGAGGAGCAGCACGAACACATACGAGACGACCAGCCCCAGCCCGACGAAGAGGACCAGCAGGATGTACCACAGCGCCGCCATCGCCCAGCCCAGCAGGCCCGCGCCCGCCGGCTTCGCCCAGAGCCAGGCTACCGCGTCGTCCACGTAGGCGAGCACGAGCGCGAAGGCCAGGACGAAAAGGGCAATGTTAATGAGTACAGGCACCACCACGAGCCGCCACAGGCGCGGCTGCCCCACCAGGAAGCGAATCGCCCGCCACGGCACCAGAAGCGCGCCCACGAACCGCGTCGGGGCCGCCGCAGCGCGGGCTTCGCGCAGCCCGGCCAGCAGGGGGTGCACCAGATCGCCGGGGGGAGGGTCAGCAGGCATGGATTATTGAAAGGAGAGGCCGAGCCGGAGGGGGACGTGGTGCAGCGCGTCGGCATCGTCGGCCGTCAGCGCCGGGTCCTTGCCGATGCCGAAGTTGGTGAGGACGTACCGCGCCTCGACGAAAAGGGCAAGGCGAGGTTGCAGGGCCACGTCCAGCCCCGCCCCCAGCGCGAAGCCGAGTTCGTTGACGTTGTTGCTCTCCAGCGCTTCTCCTGCACGCCGCACAGCCCCCACCCCGCCGCTGGCGAAGCCGGCCCCCGCCGTGACGAAGGGCGAGAGATGGCCGGCGCTGGGCCAGTTCGCTTTCACTTCGCCCAGAAGGGTGAGGAGGGTCAGGGCGTCAGCTTCCACCGGCTCGCCGAGGTGTGTCGAGAGGCCCTCGTCATCCGCTCCGAAGGCGGCATAATCGACCGAGGCGCGCAGTATGAAGAAGCCGGTGAAGAGCAGCCCCACGCCGCCACCGAGGCTATAGCCCGCCGCGTGCGTGTCGGGGAAAACGGTAGGCGAGAGGGGTAGGGCCGCGCCGCCGCTGACGTAGAAAATGGGGCGGGGCGTTTCCTGGGCGAGGGCCGGCAACACTGCCAGGCACAGCGAAAAAAGGGCGAGGAGTCGTTTCATAGGAGAAAGGCCAGGGAGAGGAATGGCCGCCCGGAAGGTACGGCAGGACGCTCTCTTGCATCGGCCTTTCACCTCCGAATTTCAGCTCATCGCCCGCTATTCTTCAGGAAAAGAGGGGGCTTTCTTAAGAATTCGCGCGGGCAGGTCGATACCCGAGGAAGTATCCCTGCGAACCTCCTGACGCGCTTCCGACAAACGCATGGCTCACGCTTCGGAACAGACCACCAGTGGCCTCGTGCCGTTCTTCGTCCTCTTTCTGACCTTCGTCCTACTCAACCTGCCGCTGCTGCTCGACTGGCTCGGCGTGCTAGCGCGTTAGGCTTCGACCTCTACCGTCTGGCGCTCCGGCTTGTCGAACCCTCCGCGTCGCTTCCACACGCCCACGACGCTGGCGAGGTAGCACACGATGGCGATGCCGAGGACGGCGTATTGTAGCCCGGTACCATGAATTGGAAGCAGCAGGCCGAGGGCCAGGGCGAGGGATCCGAGGGTGGTAAAGAGGGGCGTCCGCACTTTTTCTGGATCAATCTTCTTCGGCACAACAGCCTCTCGGGTAATTGGATCGGTCGCTCAACCTCAGTACATGAGACGCGGCCGCCGCTGGTCACGTTCCCTGCCGCTGAAGCTATTGAAAAGTTGTCGCCTGAGGCGCCGAGGAGGCCTGGCCTCATAGCGAAATCGGGATAGATTTTGCACAAAAAGGGGCCGGGGCGTTAACTTTAGGGGCGAACCTGTGAAAACACACAGCATGAAAACACAGATATCCGGCTTTTCTTCGAAGGGAATTCGCTACGGCGTTAGCGTACTTTTGCTGCTGCTTACTGGCTGTGACTCGCTGCCTTTCGGCATGCTCGAACACGAAGAGCCGCATCAAGAAGAACTGGCGGCCGAGATGCTCGAGATGGTCAACCGGCTGCGGGCCGTGGGGCGCACTTGCGGCGACACCTATTACCCCCCCGCCACCCCGCTCATCTGGAACGGCGTCGTCGAGCGCGCCGCCATGAAGCACTCCGACGATATGGCAGATCACGAACATTACAGCCACACCGGTACCGACGGCAGCGACGGCGGCGAGCGCCTGGGTGACGTGGGCTACCCCTGGCAGGCCTGGGGCGAGAATATCGCCAAAGGGTACAAATCCACGGTGCGCGTGGTGGATGCCTGGGTGAAGAGCCCGGGCCACTGCAAAAACCTGATGAACGAGAAGTTTACCGAGATGGGCGCTGCCGTTGAGGACGGCTACTGGACGCAACTCTTCGCCCACCCCTGGTCTTTCTAAGAAGCTCCGCAGCAGAAGAGGCGAGACGTTCAGGCCACAGTGCCGCCTGGTTATGGGCTTGTCTTCAATTTCGAATGTCGAAATCCAAAATTCGAAAAAGGCATAGACACGACCGTTATCGGGAATCTGTACCGTTTCGAGTTTCGTATTTCATGTTTACTACGTCAGTCGCCTGCGGCTCGTGTCGTATTTTTGCTTAACGGCATGCCGCTCGCGCCTTTCAATGGATCTGAAAAAGCTCACGACGTTTGCCGAGGCGCAACTCAGGGCGCACGGCCTCTACGATAAAGGCTGGCGCTTCCGCTACGATGCCGCGAAGGTGCGCTTCGGCGCGTGTCGCTACGGCGCGAAGGTCATCTCCCTCTCGAAGCACCTCGCTGCCCTCAACGACGAAGCCGCCTGCCGGGATACTCTCCTGCACGAGATCGCGCACGCCCTCGCCGGGAAGAAGGCGGGGCACGGCCCGAAGTGGAAGGCGATGTGCCGGGAGGTGGGCGCCCGGCCCGTGCGTTGCTATGGCAAGGGCGAAGTGGCCCAGCCGCCACCGCGCTACTGGGCCGTCTGCCCGCTCTGCGACCAGCGCCTGCCTTACCACCGACGGCCGCGCCGCCTGCCCGCTTGCGCCCCCTGCTGCAAGCAACACAACCGGGGCTTCTACGACGCCCGTTTCCGCCTCCGGCTCGTCGATGCGGCGACCAGCGAGAAAATCAAGTTCGACGCGCCTCAACGCGCACGCCTGCCGAAGTACGTCGGCGCCTGCCCGGCGTGCGGCGAGACCTTTCCGTTCTACCGGAAGCAGAAGGTGGAGAAGGCCTGTGGCAAATGCTGCAAGCGCCACGCCGCCGGCCGCTTCGACCCGCGCTTCAAGCTCGACATCAGGCAGGTACGCTAGGCGACTGGACCTCGGTTGTCGGTTTGCCGGTTGACGGTTAGCTACTTTCCCTTTTTCAATCCGCACTCCGGAGTCATAGAGATGTTGCCTATTGAAGACGTGCTGCCGGGCCTCAAGGAGGCGTTGCGTGCGCGACCGGCGGCGGTGTTGCAGGCGCCGCCCGGGGCGGGGAAGACGACGCGTGTGCCGCTCGCTTTGCTGGACGAACCCTGGCTTGGCGGGCAGCGCATCCTGATGCTGGAGCCGCGCCGCCTGGCCGCCCGTGCTGCAGCGAACCACATGGCGGACCTGCGCGGCGAACGGGTGGGCCAGACCGTCGGCTATCGCGTGCGGATGGACACCAAGGTGAGCCGCCACACCCGCGTTGAGGTCGTCACCGAGGGGGTGCTGACGCGGATGCTTCAGCGCGATCCTGCCCTCGACGGCGTCGGCCTCGTGATTTTCGACGAGTTTCACGAGCGCAGCCTCCACGCCGACCTCGGCCTGGCTCTTTGCCTCGACATGCAGGGCGCCCTCCGCGAGGACCTTCGCCTCCTCGTTATGTCCGCCACGCTCGACGGCGCCCGCGTCGCCGCCCTTCTGGGCGAGGCGCCCGTTCTCTCCAGCGAAGGCCGCGCCTTCCCCGTCGAGACGCATTATCTGGAGCAACGTCCCGAGGGTCGCATGGAGCCGCTTGTGGCCTCGACCGTGCGACGGGCTCTCGATGAGGAGCCGGGCGACATGCTCGTGTTCCTGCCGGGCGCAGGCGAGATCCGGCGCGTGCAAAAACTGTTGGATGGTAGGGTGCTGGAAGGCGTGCGGGTGATGCCGCTTTACGGCAACCTGCCCCGTGCCGCGCAGGACGAGGCCATCGCGCCGAGCCCGCTGGGGCAGCGCAAGGTGGTGCTCGCCACATCCATCGCCGAGACGAGCCTGACCATCGAGGGCGTCCGCGCGGTGATCGATAGCGGGTGGATGCGGGTGCCGCGCTTCTCGCCTCGCAGTGGCATGACACGGCTCGAGACGATCCGCGTCTCGCACGCCTCGGCCGATCAGCGAAGAGGGCGTGCCGGCCGGCTCGGGCCGGGCGTCTGCTACCGCCTCTGGACCCCCCACACGCAGCAGCATCTCGCCCCGCACAGCCCGCCCGAAATCCTCGAAGCCGACCTCGCCCCTCTCGCCCTGGAGCTGGCCAGCTGGGGCGTCCGCGACCCCGCCGACCTGACCTGGCTCGACCCGCCCCCCAAAGCTGCTTTTGACCAGGCGCGCGACCTGCTGACGTGGCTGGGCGCGCTCGACGCGCGGGGCGTCGTCACTGGGCACGGGCGCGAGATGGGGGCGCTCGGCCTCCACCCCCGGCTGGCCCACATGATCCTCCGCGCCCGCGCCTTCGGGCTGGCGCCGCTCGCCTGCCGCCTCGCTGCCCTCCTGGACGAGCGCGACATCCTCCGCGCCCCTGACGGCCTGCCCGACGCCGACCTCCGCCTCCGCCTCGAAGCCCTCCACGACTACGAACAGCGGGGCAAGCCGCCGCTTGCACGCGGCTACGTGGTGAGTCGGGGCGTCCTTGATCGTGTCCTCAAAGCCGCGAAGCACTGGCAGCAACGGCTGGGTCTTTCGCAGGAGGAAGCCAGGAGGCATCACATAGAATCCGCGGGCTTGCTCCTTGCCTTCGCCTACCCGGACCGGATCGCGCAGCAGCGGCGCGGGCGGCCGGGGCGGTTTCGGTTGCGCAACGGGCGGGCCGCCGCCTTCGATCATCCCCAGCTCCTTTCTGACGCCCCGTTCCTCGTGGCCGCCGAGGTGGACGGACAGCAGCGCGAGAGCCGGATCTTCCAGGCCGCGCCGATTTCCCAGGAGGATCTGGAAACGCATTTCGCGGAGCAGGTCGAAGTCGAGGAAAACATCACGTGGGACAGCGAGGCACAACGGGTGATGGCCCGCCGCCGTGAGCGGCTCGGCGCTCTCGTGCTGAGAGACTCCCCGCTCCTTGATCCTGCCCCGGAGGCCGTCGCCGCCGCGCTCGTCGCGGGAATCCTAGAAGAAGGGCTGGAACTGCTGCCCTGGACGAAAAAGGCCCGTCGGCTCCGCGAGCGGCTGGCTTTTCTCCATCGCCACGACGCGGCCTTTCCCGACGTGTCCGAGACGGCGCTGCTCGCCACACTCGACGCCTGGCTGGCGCCTTATCTCTACGGCTTCCGCCGCGCCGATGACCTGAAAAAGCTCGACCTAATCCAGATCCTCGAAAGCCGCCTCACCTGGGAGCAGCGCGCGAAGCTGGACGATTGGGCGCCGGCGCACCTCACCGTCCCCAGCGGCTCCCACATCCCCCTCGATTATTCGAACCCGGCGGCGCCTGTTCTTGCCGTCCGCCTGCAAGAACTCTTCGGCCTGACCAAGACACCGCGCGTCGGCGGGGGGCGCGTGGCGCTCACGCTCCACCTGCTCTCGCCCGCCCACCGCCCCGTCCAGGTGACGCAGGACCTGGCGAGCTTCTGGCAGGACGCCTACTTCGACGTAAAGAAAGACCTGAAGGGCCGCTACCCCAAACACTACTGGCCCGACGACCCCCTCGATGCCACGCCGACAAACCGTGCCAAGCCGAGACGGTGAAGAAACGCCGGCCTCTTTTCCGAGGTACAACACTTCGCAACCATCAGCGGGAACGATGAACCGGACCTCCACGAAATAAAGGGCCGTCTGGCCGAGGCGCGAGTAGCGGTAGTTTTATGAATATCTAATCCTTGCGAGCCCATTCAGGTATAGCGTTCTCACAAAAGAAGCCCCGGACCGACCGCGCCGATCCGGGGCTTTTTCCAAGTCATGCCGAAACTACGTCAGAAACTAACGCCGAAGACGAGGTAACTTTTCTCCATGTATGGGTTGACGATGTAGGAGACGCTTAGGGGCAAGGCGAACTGCTCGGTCAATTTCACCGATTTCGATGCCGCGAGGGCCACCTGCACGATGCCGAATTTGTCGGTGCCGTAGAGCGCGCTCTGGCCGCCCGAGGCGCCCGTCGTGAAGGCCAGATCCACGCCGTCCACTTTGAATGGAATGCTCGCCTCCAGGTAGAGCGAGTTGTCCGGGTCGTTGTAGACGAAGTAGCCGGCGTAGAGGCTGACGGGGAACGAGGCTGGCCCGGTGTAGCTCAGGTACGGCTCAATCCAGTGCGCGCCCTCCCCATTGTCCGAGAAGTCGAAAAACTGGATGCCGGCGTTGGGGAAGTAATAGTCCGTCACGCCGAAGCCGAACGTGCCCGAGGCCGTCTCGATGCCGTAGCCGATCCAGAGGTCATGCTCGTTCACGTCGGCGGCCTCGGGCGAGACGGCGTAGGACGCCCACGTGCCCACCTCCAGGCCACCCTGGCTGAAGGCGAGCGTCGGTTGGATGCTGAAGGAGTCGCCGAAGTCGGTGCCGCGCCACACGTAGCGGCTCATCAGGTCGGCGCCGAGGTTGAACTCCTGCGCCGCCGCCGGCAGCACGAAGAGCAGGGCGAAAAGGGTGATCCAGGTCTTTTTCATGATGTGCCTCTTAAAGGATTTAAGGAGGGAGGTAGTTCGGGGTCCTTGTTTGATTTTGAATGCGTGAAGCGTGATGCGCGAGGGAGCATCGCTGAGAAGTTGCGGCAGGCGCCCTCACGCATCACGCTTTACGTTTCAGCTTTACACCTCCGCCAGCGACAGCTCGTCGGTCTCGATGAACTCCGGGTAGGCACGGTTGTCGTGCTCGTGCAGGTCGAGGCCGAGGTGCTCCAACTCGCCGTTGACGCGCAGGCCCACCGTCTTCTTCAGCAGGGTAAAGAGGAGGTAGCTGGTGGGGAACGTCCACAGGAACGCCGCGCCGATGCCCAGCAGCTGCACGCCGATCACGCCGGAGTTGAACATCCCCGCGCTGTCGAACATCCCGGCGGCGAGGGTGCCCCAGGCGCCGCAGACGCCGTGTACTGCGATGGCGCCTACAGGGTCGTCGACGAACTTCTCCAGCCACTCGGAAGCGTAGACTACCACGATGCCCGCGACTAGGCCGGTCACGATGGCAAAGGTGGGCGTCAGGTTGGCGCAGCCGGCGGTGATGCCGACCAGGCCGGCCAGCACGCCATTGAGTGTCATCGGAGCATCCGGCTTGCCGCCCCGCACCCACGTCAGCAGCATAGCCGCCGTGGCGCCCGCCGCCGCCGCCAGGAACGTGTTCATCGCGATCAGGGCAATGGCGGTGGAGCCTTCAGTCGTCGAGCCGGCATTGAAGCCGAACCAACCGAACCACAGGATGAAGACACCGAGGGCCGCCTGCGGGAGGCTGTGGCCGGGGATGTGGCGTGGCTTGCCGTCGGGGCCGTACTTGCCCGCCCGCGCGCCCACCACCAGTGCCCCGGCGAGGGCCGCCCAGCCGCCCACCGAATGCACCACCGTGGAGCCGGCGAAGTCGATGAAGCCGAGCCCTTCGAGCCAGCCCGCGCCGTTGAAAAGGCTGCCCCACGCCCATGAACCGAAGACGGGGTAGATGAGGCCGGTGATGACGATGGAGAAGAGCAGGTAGCCGGTGAACTTCGTCCGCTCTGCCACCGCGCCCGAGACGATGGTGGCTGCCGTGGCGGCAAAGACGGCCTGGAATAGGAAGAACGCATAGTTCCACGGATCATCGCCGATGCCTTCCAGCATGAAGCCGTCCGTGCCTATCCAGCCGCCCATCGAGGTGCCGAACATCAGCCCGAAGCCGAGGATGAAAAACACCAGCCCGCCCGCGGACACGTCCATCACGTTCTTCATGATGATGTTCACCGCGTTCTTCGAGCGGGTGAAGCCGGTTTCGAGCAGGGCAAAGCCCGCCTGCATAAAGAAGACGAGGACGGCCGCGAGGATCGTCCACAGAAAGTTGAGGTGGAGTTGCACCCCCGCGCTCGCCTCGAGAGCTGCCTGGGCGGCGTCGGGGGCAACAGCCTCCTGTGCGAGGGCGCCCGTAGCGCCTGAAAGGAGAAGGAGGCTGGTGAGTATCAGATGCTTTCGCATAGGCCAGAGACCATGAGGTGGTTGAAAGTGAATCGCAGAACCTGAAATGCCTGCTAGGATTAACAGATTCGCCGGTAAATATTAAATAATTTAGGTCATATGTCAATACTTCCTAAATATGGAAGCGCTTCGAGATGCGCTTATGCCTGCTTTCTTCACATAACCCCCTTGTGCCCAACAACCCTGGTAGCGCTTCCAGAAAGCCGGGCGAAAAGCGGGTCATTGAGAAAGAGGCAAATAGATAGAGGAATAGGCTGGCAAATAAGTGCTATTAGAAGCAGAGGGCGCAGGCGCCCCCCCGCCTCCTTTAACGACTGTTAAGAAAGTGTGAAATAAAATGGATAAATCAGTTTTGTAAGGGGAGTGGTATAGCTAATTAAAATGCATGAATCAATAAATAATACTTAGAATAAAAGCCAAAATTGCGATAACACCTTATTTGAAGATTTTTGGAAGCGCTACCGGAACTTTTGGTGACACCCTACTACACGCTATCGTCCCCATTTTCAGTGACTTGACGGGGTGTGTGGAAATGTCGTTTATTGTCTCCACGCAACAGCACACCCCCGATGCAGCCTTTTTGTACAAATAGTATACGTTCCACGCCGCCCGGTCGCCCCTTCGGCCCGGTGGTTGGCACGGCTGTATCCGACCTGCTCATCCTCAAAGGGATCACGGTAGACGCCTGGACCCGCGAACTTCTTCTTCTCGTGGTCCTCGTGCTTATTAGCCTCATTATTGTAGGCTAACCCAACCGGTCGATCCCACCGCACCTCCGAAAAACGGAAGCATCAAGGCAAAGGGGTTGACCGCAACCCCCACCAGCCCAGAATGCTCCGATGCGAAGTGACACCGTAAAGAAAGGGTTCGAGCGTGCGCCGCACCGTAGCCTACTCAAGGCCACCGGCGCCATCCGCGACGATGGCGATTTCGACCGGCCCTTCATCGGCGTCTGCAATTCCTACATCGACCTGATCCCCGGCCACGTCCATTTGCAGGCCTTCGGGAAGGTGGTGAAGGACGCCGTGCGGGCGGCGGGCGCCGTGCCCTTCGAGTTTAACACCATCGGGGTGGACGACGGGATCGCGATGGGGCACCTGGGGATGCGCTACTCCCTGCCCTCGCGTGAGCTCATCGCCGACTCGGTGGAGACGGTGGCGGCGGCGCACTGCCTCGACGGCCTCATCTGCATCCCCAACTGCGACAAGATCGTGCCGGGCATGCTGATGGGCGCGCTTCGCCTCAACATCCCCACGGTCTTCCTCTCCGGCGGTCCGATGAAAGCCGGCCGATTGCCGAGTGGCGAAAAGATCGACCTGATTTCCGTGTTTGAAGGCGTCGGGCAGTTCCAGGACGGTACCATCAGCGAGACCCGGCTGAAGCAACTGGAGGATTTCGGGTGCCCGACGTGCGGTTCGTGCGCGGGCATGTTCACGGCCAACTCGATGAACTGCATCATGGAGGCGCTGGGCCTGGCCCTGCCCGGCAACGGCTCCATCCTCGCCGTCGATCCACGCCGCGAAGTGCTCGCGCAGCAGGCAGCAGCGCAGATCGTCGAGATCGTCCGAAGCGACCTCAAGCCCCGCGACATTTTCACGCAGGAAGCGCTCGATGACGCCTTCGCCCTCGACATGGCGATGGGCGGCTCAACTAACACCGTGCTGCACCTTCTGGCAGCCGCCCACGAAGCTGAGATCCCCTACGACCTCGACCGCATCAATGCCGTCTCGCGGCGTGTGCCCTACCTCTGCAAAGTCGCCCCCGCCACGAAGAACGTCCACATGGAAGACGTGGATGCGGCAGGCGGCGTGCCGGCCATTCTGAAAGAGCTGGCGGCCATCGACGCGCTCCACCTGGATCGCCCCACCGTGACGGGAAAGACGATGGGGGAGAACCTGGCGGCGGCGGAGAACCGGAACGACGACCTCGTGCGGCCCGCGGACCGGGCCTTCCGGCAGACGGGCGGGCTGTCGGTGCTGTTCGGCAACCTTGCGCCCGAGGGGTGTGTGGTGAAGACGGGCGCCGTGGCCGAGCACATGCTGCAGTTCGAGGGGCCGGCGCGGATCTACGAGAGCCAGGACGCGGCGGTGGCCGGCATCCTGGGCGGCGAGGTGCAGCGGGGCGAGGTGGTGGTGATTCGCTATGAAGGCCCGCGCGGTGGCCCCGGCATGCCCGAGATGCTCCAGCCCACTTCGGCCCTCGCCGGCATGCGGCTCGATACGTCGGTGGCGATGGTCACGGACGGGCGCTTCTCGGGCGGCACGCGCGGCCTCTCGCTCGGTCACGTCTCGCCCGAGGCGGCCTCCGGCGGCCCCATCGCCGCCGTCCGCCCCGGCGACCGCATCGCCATCGACATCCAGCACAACACGATCACGCTCCAAATCTCCGACGCCGAGCTGGCGCGGCGCATGAAAACTCTCCCGGTTTTCCATCCGAAGATCAGGGGCGGTTGGCTGGAGCGCTATACCTATTTCGTCACGAGCGCCTCGCAGGGCGCGGTGCTGCGTGTACCGGAGCCGCCCTCGGTGGCCTCCGGCAACGGCCATCCCAGCCCGGCTCTTCAACGTGTGGACGTGTGAAAGTACGGACGTGTGGACGAGGCTGAGAACAAGGCCGTCCATACGTCCACACGTCCAAACCTCCATACATCAAACAGGCAACGGCATGAGCACGGCAACCGGCATGAAAGCTGTACCCGCGTTCCAAAAGAACGGGAAGGCGAAGAAAAAAATGAGTGGGGCGGAGATCTTCGTCCGCGCACTCGACGCGGAGGGGGTCGAAGTGGTCTTTGGGCATCCGGGCGGGGCGGTCATCAAGATTTACGACGAGATCGCCCGCGTACAACCCAAGTTTACGCACGTGCTGGTGCGGCACGAGCAGGGCGGCACACACGCCGCCGAAGGTTATGCGAAGGCGACGGGCGGTGTGGGCACGGTGCTCGTCACGAGCGGGCCGGGCGCCACCAACTGCGTCACCGGCATCGCCGACGCCTTCATGGACTCCGTCCCCATCGTCGTCTTCACCGGGCAGGTGCCCACGGCCCTCATCGGCAACGACGCCTTTCAGGAGACCGACATCATCGGGGTGACGCGCTCGATCACGAAGCACAGCTTCCAGGTGCGCCGGGTGGAGGACCTCGCGCCCACCATTAAGGCGGCCTACCACATCGCCCGCACGGGCCGCCCCGGCCCTGTCCTGGTCGATCTGCCGAAAGACATACTTTTCGCCGAAGCCGAGTTTAACTATCCGAAGGAGGTGTCGCTGCGCGGCTATACCGTGCCCACCACCGGCGATCCCGCCAAAGTGGAGCGGGCGGTGCGGATGATCAACGAGGCGAAGAAGCCCCTGCTGTACGTCGGCGGCGGCGTCATCAACGCCGATGCGGCGGAGCAGCTCACGGCCTTCGCACGGAAGACGCATATCCCCGTCACCACCACCCTCCACGGGCTCGGTGCCTTTCCCGAGGACGACCCGCTCTCGCTTGGCATGCTGGGGATGCACGGCACCTGGTACGCCAACCAGGCCGTCCAGCACTGCGACCTCATCCTGGCCGCGGGGGCGCGCTTTGACGACCGGGTGACCGGCAAGCTCAATGCCTGGGCGCCGCATGCCCAGGTCGTCCACATCGAGATCGACCATTCGTGCGTCTCGAAAAACGTCTACGCCGACTGCGCCATCGTCGGCGACGTGCGGTGCGTGCTGGAGCAGCTCCTGCCACTCGTCGAGGAGCAGGAGACGGCGGACTGGCTGGCGCAGATCGATCGGTGGAAGGCCGAGTGCCCGCTTCGCTTCGAGACGGCCGATGGGCTGCTGCGTCCGCAGTTTGTGATCCAGCGTCTCGGCGCCAAGACGAACGGCGAGGCGGTCGTCTTGACCGACGTGGGGCAGCATCAGATGTGGGCCGCCCAGTATTTCCGGTTCACCCGCCCGCGCTCGCACATCACCTCGGGCGGCCTCGGCACGATGGGCTTCTGCCTCCCCGCCGCCGTCGGCGCCGCAATGGGAATGCGCGGCAGCGACCTCCCCGTGATCTCCATCAGCGGCGACGGCGGCTTCGTGATGAACGCGCAGGAGCTGGGGGTGGCGGCCAAGCACCGCCTGCCCATCAAGGTCGCCGTCATGAACAATAATTTCCTCGGCATGGTGCGGCAGTGGCAGGAGCTTTTCCATGAGAACCGCTTCAGCCACACCGACCTGACCGACACCAACCCCGACTTCGTCAAGCTCGCCGAAGCCTTCCACTGCGTCGGCCTCCGCACCAACGACCCGAACGAAGTGGACGCCCTCCTCGAAGAGGCGTGGCGCGTCACCGACCGGCCCGTGCTGATGGAGTTTCAGGTACCGCAGGAAGAGATGGTCTTCCCGATGGTGCCCGCCGGCGCCGCCACGGGCGACATGATCACGCAGCGTTATTAACGAACCGGAGACGTCGCTATGTCCACCGACACCCTCACCCCGCAGCAGATCGTGCGCCGCAAGGCCGCCGGGGAGCCCCTCCATCCGGACGAGCCGGAATCGACGCGGCGCCACGTCATTACCGTGCTTTTGGAGAACTCAGTCGGGGCGCTCAACCGCGTCACCAACCTCTTTTCCGCCCGCAGCTTCAACCTCGAAAGCGTGTCCGTGGGCGAGACCGACGACGCGACCATCTCGCGCATGACGCTCGTCACGCGGGGCAACCACCGGATGCTTGCCCAGGTCGTCCGCCAACTCAACCGCCTCGTCGATACGATCCTGGTGGAGGACCTGCCGCCCGAGGAATCGGTGGAGCGCGAGCTGTGCCTGCTGAAAGTGCCCTACACGTCCGCCAACCGCGCCGAGCTGATGGACGTGGCCGAGGTCTTCCGTGCCAAAGTCGTGGACATCACGCCGGACACGATGACCTTCGAGGCGACCGGCCCGGCCAAAAAGATCAACGCCTTCATCGGGCTGATGCGCCCGCATGGCATCGCCGAGGTAGCCCGCAGCGGTCGCGTCGCCCTCCGCCGCACCCTCGCCTATGGCGATTAAGTGCGGAGTGCGGAGTGGGGAAAAGAGCAGCGAAGAGAAAATCGACAACCGACAACCGGATAACCGACAACCATGAAAGTCCATTACGAGGCCGACAAAGGGCTGATCAGAAGCAAGAAGGTGGCCGTTATCGGCTACGGGAGCCAGGGGCACGCGCACGCGCTCAACCTCGCCGACAGCGGGGTGGAGGTGGTCGTCGGGCTGCGGAACGGCTCCGCGTCGGCCGAGGCGGCGCGGGCGGCCGGGTTGCGCGTGACGAGTGTGGCTGAGGCCGCCGCCTGGGGCGACGTGGTGATGCTGCTCATCCCCGACCAACATCACCGCCGCGTCTACGAGGCCGACGTCGCCCAGCACATGAAGCCCGGTCAGGCGCTCGGCGTGGGGCACGGCTTCAGCGTGCATTACGGGCAGATCCAGCCGCCCGAGGGTGTCGACGTGTTCATGGTCGCGCCGAAGTCGCCGGGGCACCTCGTCCGCCGTGTCTACGAGGAGGGTAACGGGGTGCCGTGCCTGGTAGCCGTGGCGCAGGACGCCACGGGGCAGGCCCTTGCCCTCGCTCTCAGCTACGCAGACGCCATCGGCGGCACAAGCGCGGGCGTCATCGAGACGAACTTCAAGGACGAGACCGAGACCGACCTCTTCGGCGAGCAGGCCGTCCTCTGCGGCGGCTCCGAGGCGCTTATCAAGGCGGGCTTCGAGACGCTCGTTGAGGCTGGCTACCCGCCCGAACTTGCTTATTTCGAATGCCTCCACGAACTCAAGCTCATCGTCGATCTCTACTACGAGGGCGGGCTGGAGTACATGAACTACTCGATCAGCGACACGGCAGAATACGGCAACCACACACGCGGCCCCCGCGTCATCGGCGCGGCGGTGAAGGCCGAGATGCAGAAGATCCTGGGCGAGATCCAGTCCGGCGCTTTCGCCGAGGAATGGATCGCTGAGTGCGACAAAGGCGAGCACCGGCTGCACGAGTTGCGCGCCCGCTCGCGAGCGCATCCCATCGAGCAGGTAGGCGGGAAACTGCGCGCCATGATGAGCTGGCTGAGGGGCGGCAAAAAGACGGCCAACGGCCATGCGGAGGAAGAGGCAGCTGTCGCTTCGGTTTCGTGAGAGGATTCTTGTGAGGAGGCGTGGGAGGAAAATAGAACGCAAACGAGAGAAAAGATGGCAGAACGCACGTACGACATCGCCTGGCTACCTGGTGACGGGATCGGGCGTGAAGTGACCGAGCAAGCGCTTCGCGTGCTGGAGGCCGTGGCGCAGGGCGCCGGCTTCCGGCTCGACGTGGAGGAACACCCCGTCGGCGGGGCGGGGCTGGACGCGGCAGGCGTGCCCCTGCCCGACGCCACGCGCGCTGCCTGCATGAGCGCCGCCGCCGTTCTTTTCGGTGCCGTCGGCGGGCCGGCCTGGGACGACGTGGCGGCGGAGCTACGGCCCGAATCCGGGCTGTTGCAGCTCCGCAAGGCCCTTGGCGCCTTCGCCAACCTGCGTCCCGTGGCGGTCTCGGCAGCCCTCGCCGACGCCTCGCCCCTCCGGCGCGAGGTGGTGGCCGGCACCGACCTGCTGATCGTCCGCGAACTGACAGGCGGCATCTACTTCGGCACGCCGCGCGGCATCAGCGGTGAGGTGCAGCGCACCGCCGTCAACACGATGGTCTACGACGAGCACGAGATCGTCCGCATCGCCCGCGTCGCCTTCCGGTGGGCGCAGCAGCGGCAGGGGCACGTCACCTCGGTCGATAAGGCGAACGTGCTGGAGGTATCCCGCCTCTGGCGCGAGGTCGTCACCGAGGTGCAGCGCGAGGAGTTTCCCGACATCGCCTTGCAGCACCTTTACGTCGACAACGCCGCGATGCAGCTCGTGCGCGATCCCCGCTCGTTCGACGTGGTGCTGACGGGCAACCTCTTCGGCGACGTCCTTTCTGACCTGGCGGCGACGCTCCCCGGCTCGCTCGGGCTGTTGCCCTCGGCAAGTCTGGGCGGGCGCGTCGGCCTCTTCGAGCCGGTCCACGGCAGCGCGCCCGACATCGCGGGGACGGGCAAGGCAAACCCGATGGCCGCCATCCTCAGCGCCGCTATGCTGCTCGACGAATTCGGCGAGACGGCGGCAGCGCGGGCCGTGCGCTACGGCGTCAGTGCCGCCATCCAGGCAGGTTACGGCACCGCCGACCTCCGCCGCGACGGCCACACGCTCCTCTCCACCGAGGAGATGGGCGAGCGCATCGCCGCCTACGCCACGCTCGTTATCCACCACCCTCCCATGCCCAACGGCGTCCCCGAAGTCGCCGTCCTGGATCCGTGATGGAATACGACGGACGACGGGCCACGGACAACCAACAAGAAGGAATCATGCAAGATCACGTAGTCATTTTCGACACGACGCTGCGCGACGGCGAGCAGGCACCGGGGGCGTCCATGACGCTGCCTGAGAAAGTGCGGATCGCCCGCCAGCTCGCCCTGCTGAACGTCGATGTCATCGAGGCCGGCTTCCCGATCTCCTCCCCTGCGCAGTCGCAGGCGGTGGAGGTGGTTGCCGGGGAGGTGGAGGGACCGGTCATCTGCGCCCTCGCCCGCGCTGTGGAGGCCGACGTACGTGCCGCCGGAGAAGCCCTGCGTCCCGGCCTGACAGGCAAGACGCGCATCCACACCTTCATCGCCACCAGCGACATCCACCTCGACGCCAAGTTCGGCGACGCGCGCTTCGGGCGGACGCTCGAAGAGAAGCGGCGGACAATCCTGCGGATGGCGCAGGAGGCCGTTGCCCATGCCCGCACCTACACCAGCGATGTCGAGTTCAGCGCCGAGGATGCTGGGCGCACCGACCTCGGCTATCTCTGCGAGATCGTGCAGGCCGCCGTCGAGGCCGGCGCCACCACCATCAACATCCCCGACACGACGGGCTACTGCATCCCGCGCGAGTACGCCGCCCTCTTCGAGGCGGTGAAGGACTGCCTGAAGGATCATCCCTCCGTCGTCCTTTCCGCCCATTGCCACGACGACCTCGGCCTGGCCGTGGCGAACTCGCTCGCGGCGGTGCTGGCCGGGGCGCGGCAGATCGAGTGCACCCTCAACGGCATCGGCGAGCGGGCGGGCAACGCGGCCCTCGAAGAGGTGGTGATGGCCCTCCGCGTGCGCCGCGAACTCTTTGAGTTGGATACGCAGATCGAGGCGCAGCATCTGGCCGAATCGAGCAAGATGATCTCCATCGCCGTCGGCTTCCCCGTGCCACCGAACAAGGCGGTCGTCGGGCGCAACGCGTTCAGCCACGAGGCCGGCATCCACCAGCATGGCGTGCTGCGCCGCCGCGATACTTACGAGATCATGCGCGCCGAGGACGTGGGCCAAAAGCCCGAGCAGATTCGCCTGGGCCGCCACTCCGGGCGCCACGGGCTTTTTAGCCGACTCGAAAAGCTCGGCCTGCTCGTGCCGCAGGATCAGCAAGACGCCATCTACCGCCGGTTCGTTGAACTGGCCGACCGCAAAAAGGAAATTTACGACCAGGATCTGTACCACCTAATCGACGCCAGGGAGGAAGTCCCCATGACCCCGTTCTACCGCCTCGACCGCATGAGCATTGCTGCCGGCACTAACCAGCCGCCCGAGGCCGACGTGACGATCCACCACTACCGCACCGGCCAGGACCGCCGCGAGCACGCCACCGGCGACGGCCCCGTAGATGCCCTTTACCGTGCCATCGACCATGCCGTGGGGAGCGCGCACGTGCTGGAGAGCTATACCATCCGCTCCGTAAGCGAGGGCGCCGACGCCGTGGGCGAAGTGACCGTCCTCGTCGGGGACAACGGCGCTTTCTTCCGGGGCATGGCCCGCCACACCGACGTGCTCCAGGCCAGCGCCGCCGCCTACCTCGAAGCCCTCAACCAGCTCGAAGCCTTCCGCGCAGACGAAGAGAGCGTCGTCTTCGTTAGCAACGGCATTATGCAGTCGTTCCAGGGCGGCATCGCCTGAGGGAGTCGGAGAGCCGGAGAACCGGAGAGTCGGAGAAGGAGGCACGCGCCGACTCCCTGTCTTACCGACTCTTCGGCTCAAACAGAGGCCAGAAGAAAATAGAAGCGCACCAGAATGACAATCACCGAAAAGATCATCGCCAACCACGCGGGCCGGGAGCGGGTGGCGCCGGGCGAGAACGTGTGGATCGACGTGGACGTGCTGATGACGCACGACGTGTGCGGGCCGCCGACCATCGAGATCTTCCAGCGCGAGTTCGGCGAGGACGCGCAGGTGTGGGACCGGGACAAGGTGGTGATCATGCCCGATCATTACATCTTCACCGCCAACCACCACGCCAACCGCAACGTCGAGATTCTGCGGCAGTTCGCAACGGCGCAGGACCTCCCGCACTTCTACGACGTGGGGACGGAGCGCTACAAGGGCGTCTGCCACGTGGCGCTCGCCGAGGAAGGGTTCAATCGGCCCGGC
>JAHEMB010000309.1 GCA_024643915.1 Rhodothermaceae bacterium
ACCTCAACGGTAGCGGCGTACCCCCGGCCAACCACCGCATTTCGATTCGCAAAGACGGACAGCGGTGCGGTCAGCCCCGCCATCACGATGTCCATGCGATCCATGCTGAACGGATCATCCAACACGCCAAACGGATCGTTGGCCGGCAGCCGCGCAAAATTGGCCAGCAGAATGTCGCCCAGGTAGGCCTGCGGCAACCCAAGCGTATTGTTCGTCGTGAAGCCGGGCGGCGCCGTCGGCGGCGGAGGGCCCTGCGCGTACGCCGCCGCCCCCAGCAGCAACATGGGCAGGATCCACAACGAGCGGCGGAAAAGTCTCATGGAGCTTCGACCATTGAGGCGAAAAGGACCACGTACGGATCGCCCTGCCTATTGCAGGAGGGTCATCGTGCGGCTGCGGGCGGGGCCGGCATCGGTCTCCAGGCGGAGGACGTAGACGCCAGCACTCAGGCGTTCGCCGGTATCGCTGCGCCCGTCCCACGCGAGGGTACGTTCGCCGGCAGGCGCGGGGCCGTCGGCCAGCACCTTCACCTGCCGCCCCAGCACGTCGTAGACGGCCACGCGGGCCGTGCCCGGGGCTTCGAGGGCGTAGCGGATCTGCGTCTGCCCCGCGAACGGGTTCGGATAGTTCTGCGCGAGAGCGGACTGCCCGAGGCCATCGGGCCGCTCCACGTCTGTCACCGTGCCGCCCGTGCTGCTGACGGTGAAGCTACCCTCCTCGGCAAACGCCCCGCCTTTGAACGCGGCATCGACGGCCTGCACGCTCCAGTAGTAGGTGCCGGGGGCGAGGTTCAGGCGCCAGCTCGAGTTGTGGAAGACGTTGCCGTGCGCGGCCAGGCGCCGCCGGCCCGTCGCCGGGTCGGACAAGGGCGGCATCACGTCCGAGGCGCCGGGCGCCGTGCCCACGCGCAGGTTGTAGGTGAGGCCGGAGGCGAGCGTCTGCGCGTCGGTGGCGGGTTGCCAAGAGAGCGTCGCCGCGCCGTCTTGCACCTGCGCCTGTAAGCCGGACGGAGCGCCCGGCGGCGTGTTGATGAGGGTCTGCGTGTTACGATAGAGGTTCGAGATGTTCTGAGAGCTCCCCGCGAGGCCGGCCAGCAGCACGTCGAGGTCGCCGTCGTCGTCGTAGTCGCCCCAGGCGGCGTC
Source organism: Rhodothermaceae bacterium (assembly GCA_024643915.1). GTDB lineage: Bacteria > Bacteroidota > Rhodothermia > Rhodothermales > JAHEMB01 > JAHEMB01. Next base: position 1,143 of record JAHEMB010000309.1, read on the forward strand.
ACTAAAAATGGCGCCGACGAGGTGGAGTACCGCCACAAACGTACCGTTAGCCTGGTTCTTGTAAACGCGGGTGAAGCGCGGCCCGTCCGGGTAGAGCGCCCCCACCGCTAGGACGTCGAGGTCGCCGTCCACGTCGTAGTCTCCCCAGAAGGTGTCGCCCGCGAGGTAACCGTCGTCGGTGAAGGCCGGTGTAAAACTGCTGCCGCCGTTGTTGCGGTAGATGAAGAACCGCCCTTCCATCACCTTAGGATCGAGCACGCCCCCGAGGAGGGCGAAGTCGAGGTCGCCGTCGGCATCGTAATCACCCCAGGCTACGCTGCCAAAGGCGAGGGCCGGCAGGCTCAGTTGCAGCGGGACGAAGGCGCCGCCGTCGTTCCGGTAGATTTGCGTGAGAAAGACATCCTCGGCCACGCCCGTTAGCAGCACGTCGAGGTCGCCGTCGCTGTCGTAATCGCCCCAGGCCACCTCGCCGAAGGCCACGCCTGTCAGGCCGGCATCGACTTCCGCGAAGAGGCCGTCGTCGTTCCGGTAAAGGCGGGTGAGGGGGCCGGCGGCGGTCATGCCGGTCACGAGGAGGTCGGGGTCGCCGTCGTTGTCGTAATCGCCCCAATCTGCCGAGCCACTATAGATGGGCCGGAGGGCGGCCCCCACCGGGCTAAAGCCGCCGCTACCGTCGTTGCGGTAGAGCTCGCAGAACCCCGCGAAGGGCTCGGACTCGTTCGTTGCGCCGAGGAGCAGCACGTCGAGGTCGCCGTCGCCATCGTAATCGCTCCAGGCGGCATCGCTGTGCCAGAGGCCTGCCGGCATACCCACCGGCTCGAAGTTCTGAAAGATGCCACCGCCGAAAGCAGCGCGTGCACTCCGCGAGAGGAAAAGGCGGCTGGTCGGCTCGTAAGGCGCGAAGGCACGCTGCGCGCCGGTCAAGAAGGCGTCCAGCTTCCCATCGCCGTCGGCGTCGGCCCAGGAGGCCGAGCCGTAGCTCAGGTCCGTCAGGTCGCTGTCGGCAAATTCGAAGGTAAAAGGCTGCGCCGCCGCAGAGGCGAGGAGAAAAGCAAAGCTGAGAACGGCGAGAAAAGACCGGACCGAAAAGCGTAGCACTGCTGCCATGGAAGGGTCGGTTAACGGATCGGGAAAAGAAGGCCCCTATTTACGAAAATCATTCGTGAAGGGAAAGGTACTTTTGTGGTACGCCGTCCGTGGCGAAATGACTGCCAACCGCGGGTTTTTAGCCGCCACCCGTGGGTGCAATCTTCACCTTCCCCAGCAAACCTACGAAATGCCTCCCTCGTTGGATCGAGAAGAACTGTCAAACCGACAACCGGCCAACCAATCATGGTTACGATTATCGATTACGGAATCGGCAACCTGCGCTCCATCGAAAAGGCCTTTGAGGCGGTAGGAGGCGAAGTGCTGCGAACGGACCGGGCCGACGACCTGGTGCGGGCCGAGCGCCTGGTGCTGCCCGGCGTCGGCGCCTTCGGGGCCTGCGCCGACGAGATCCGCCACCGCGATTTGGAAGGCCCCATCCTCGACGCCGTCGCGCGCGGCACCCCCTTGCTGGGCGTGTGCGTGGGGATGCAACTTTTGTTTGACGAGAGTGAGGAGATGGGTGTGCACCGGGGGCTGGGCGTACTCCCAGGCCGGGTCGTCCGCTTCTCTCCCAACGGCGACGGCCCGCGCCTCAAGATCCCCCACATGGGCTGGAACGTAGCCGTGCCACGCCACACCGCCCCCCTCCTCGACGGGCTGGGGGACGACGCTTACTTTTACTTTGTCCATTCCTACCACGCCGCCCCCGCCCGCCCCGCCGACATCCTCGCCACCACCTCCTACGGCGTCGATTTCCCCGCCATGGTGCACCACGAGAACGTCTATGGCGTGCAGTTCCACCCGGAGAAGAGCCAGCGCAATGGCCTGCGCATCCTGAAGAACTTCGCTGAGCTGTCTCCTTCTAACAAAACCTCGCTCCAACGTAGTGCCGGCCCGCAATAGCTTCGGTGGCGAGTCGTTTTGTTAGAGGCGGCAAACGAATGAACTAAGCGAATAGCGCATGGTTTAAAAGAATAGAAGAGACGACGAATCGAGGAATCGAAGTAAACCTTTAGATTCTAGTTTCTCTTCGATTCGTCGTTTCCTCGACTCCATCCACCACCATGACCCTCGTCATTCCAGCCATCGACCTGCGCGGGGGGCGCTGCGTGCGCCTCTACCAGGGCGCCTACGATAAGGAGACCGTCTACTTCGAGGACCCGGTGAAGATGGTGAAGCTGTGGCGTGTGCAGAACGCCAAGGTCATCCACCTCGTCGACCTTGATGCGGCGCGTGGCGGCTCGGAGGACCGCGCCGACAACCGCGAGGTGATCGGGGAGATCTGCCAGGTGCTCGACATCCCCGTACAACTCGGCGGCGGCATCCGCACGATGGCGGACATTGAGGAGGCCCTCGCCCTGGGCGTCTACCGCGTCATCATCGGCACAGCTGCCGTGCAGAACCCGTACCTCGTCTCTGAGGCGGTGGATCGCTACGGGTGCAGCCGCGTCGTCGTCGGCATCGACGCGCGCGAGGGCGAGGTGCGCGTGGAGGGCTGGACCGAAGGCAGCGGCCTGGATGCCCTCGACCTGGCCGAGGACATGGAGCGGCGCGGCGTCCGTCGTATCATCTACACCGACATCGGCCGCGACGGCACCCTCGCAGGCCCCAACGTCGAAGCCTACCGCGCGCTCGGCGAGCGCCTCAAGAAATCCCGCATCACGGCTTCCGGCGGCATCGGCGGCTACGAGGATCTGCTGCGCATCAAAGAGTTGGAGCCTTACGGCGTCGATTCGGTGATCGTGGGCCGCGCCCTCTACGAGAATAAATTCCCCTGTCAGCAGTTCTGGTGCTGGCATTACAAGGACGAGGTCGAGCTAAATCGTTTCTCTACCGCCAAACTTGAAGCACCCTCTGCCCTGCCCTCGGATTGCTGATTTCCGTGTCTCATGAAACGACGCATTGCACGGTTCTCGCAAGACGAGGAAGGCGATTGGGTGGCGCACCTTGCATGCGGCCATCGGCAGCACGTCCGGCACAACCCGCCCTGGATAGAGCGCCCGTGGGTGACAACGGCAGAGGGACGCGCCCGCGTCATCGGCCAGGTGCTTGCCTGCAAGGCGTGCGATGAAGAGGCTCCCGCCAACGGCCCCGCTCCGGCGGCGGACGCACCGTCTCAGAAAACCTCTCCCTCAAGCCTGCAGGGGACGAGATAGCCTACCTCCACCATGCGCAGCCGGGTGATGAACTTCCAGGCAGGGGCGGCGTAGAGCCTCCCAGCAGGCGGACCGCTCCCGAACAACGTTGCGCCGCTTTTTCTGTCACACGCACCCCCTCTTCTTAGTGGAACCGAGAGCCTCCACCCTCGACGCCCCCCCTTCGTCCGACGCAGCGCGCGAGAGCATCCTGTCCGACTACGGAACCGAGGCGCCCCCGCGCGACCGGTACTGGCTGCACCTCCTGTTGTTCGCCCTCACGCTCGCCTCTACCGTCTACGCCTGGTCGAACTGGGCGGGGCGGTGGCTGCTGTACGAGCAGGAGGGCCTCGCCGCCTTCATCCTCGACGGCCTGCGTTTCGGCGGCTCCCTCCTGCTGTTCCTGACAGTGCACGAGTTCGGGCATTACTTCGCTGCGCGCCATCACCGGGTCAACACATCCCTACCGTATTATATCCCGTTCCCGTTCAACGGCATCGGCACATTTGGGGCGCTCATCCGCATCCGCGAGCCAGTACCGAGCCTGCGCAAGCTGTTCGACATTGGGGCGGCGGGGCCGGTGGCGGGCTTCGTTATGGCGCTCGGCGTGCTGCTCTACGCCCTCGCCACCCTCCCCCCGCCCTCTTACATCGAGGCCCTGCCGGGGCACGAGACGCTTAAGGCATACATCCAGACCTACAACCGCTTCCCGGACGAGTTGCTGGCGACGGCGTCGCAGGGGCCGGGCACGACCCTCATGGTGGGCAACACGCTCCTCTACTGGGGCCTCTCCCAATTCTTCGCGGACGTGCCGCCGATGTACGAGATTTATCACTACCCAGTGCTCTTCGCCGGGTGGCTGGGGCTGTTCTTCACCGCGCTCAACCTCCTCCCCATCGGCCAGCTCGATGGCGGGCACATCCTGTATGCGCTCTTCGGGCGGAAATGGCACAGCCGGCTGGCGCGCGCGTTCATGATGCTCCTGCTCATCTCCGCCGCCATCGGCTTTACCGAGGACGTGCCGCCGATGCTTTACGCCTACGCAGACTGGGCGGGCAACCTGTCGTGGTTT
>JAHEMB010000310.1 GCA_024643915.1 Rhodothermaceae bacterium
GACGCCACGCTCGGCCTCGAAGCCCAGGACATCCGTGTGCTGAAGGCGGCCGAGCAGATGAGCAAGGGCCTGGTCGTGGCCGTCAACAAGTGGGACCTGGTGGAGAAGGAGACGAACACCGCCCGCGACTACCAGCGCGCCATCCACGAGCGGCTCAAAACGCTCGACTTCGTGCCTGTCCTTTTCATCTCGGCCCACACGAAGCAGCGTATCCAGAATGTGCTGGCGGAGGCCCTGGCCGTGGCCGAACGCCGAAAGCAGCGCGTGCCCACCAGCCGCCTCAACGCCGTCCTCGAAGAAGCCCTGGCACGGCAGCACCCGCCCGCCTACCGGGGCCAGTATTTGCAGATCAAGTTCGCCACCCAGGTGCGAGAGGATCCCCCCGTCTTCGCCTTCTTCTGCAACCACCCTAAAGGGGTCAAGGAGTCTTACCGCCGCTACCTCGAAAACCAGATCCGCGCCGCTTTCGACTTCGCGGGCGTGCCGCTCAAGCTCGTCTTCAAGCGGAAGTAGCTTTCAATTCTCGTTGAATGTTACACGGCGTACAGAACCCGGCGGCGGCCCCCGTGCGTTTCTGGCTCCGCAACGCGTATCTTAGCAGCCACGCGCATCGCCATCAGGGATGGTAGCGTGGAGGACTGAGAGAAGAAAGACCGTTGCTGCCAGGCTTTTTCTCGTCCATTCGTCCATTCGCCAAAAGCGCTCCGCCATGCCAGGAAAGCCGGAAAACACACGTAAAGAGAACGAGCGCACGCTCAACTTCTGGGAGAAGATGTATCTGCCGGAGGTCTTCAAAGGGCTCGGCTATACCTTCAACAAGATGCGGAACGAGCCCGTCTACACCTTCGAGTACCCGGACGAGCAGTGGTACCCGCCGGACAGCTACCGGGGCCGCCCCGTTTTGGTGGAGGAGGAGGGCCGCCCGCGCTGCGTCTCATGTAACCTGTGCGCCCGCGCCTGCCCGCCCATGGCCATCTCCATGCAGTCGCACGAGGTGGAGAACGTGAAGGAGCGCGAGCCGGCCTGGTTCGAGATCAACATGCTGCGCTGTATCTACTGCGGCTTCTGCGAGGAGGTCTGCCCCGAAGAGGCCATCATCATGTCGAAAGAGTACGACATGACGTTCCAGAGCCGCGACGAAGCCATCTTCGGCCTCGACAAGCTGCTCGTGCCCAAGGAGCGCCTGAAGGACCGGCTCGACTGGCTCGACCGCTACAAGGACCCGCAGTTCGGCCAGCACTGGGACTTCCGCCACGACAACAACCTCCACAGCGTCAAGGATCAGCACTTCCTTTCCTGGCTGGTGGAGGAGGGGATGGAGGCGCTCGAAGACACGCACCTGCGCGACACCGCCACCGTGGCCGAGGACCGCGACTGGGGCGCCCCACGCCACGGTCCGCCCGCTGTGCCTTATCTGGACCGGGACGACGAGGACTGAGGGAGGGCATGGGAGAAAGGGAGAAGGGGGGACCAAAAAAGTCTGCGGACCAGGTCGAAGAACTCTGGGAGGCCCTCCTGGGCCAGCTCGCCCATCTCGCCGAGGAGGCCGAGGCTGTGCAGGCGGTGATCGACCGGGTGCCCTTGCCGGTGCAGGAGGGCCGCCCCGCCCCCAATGACCTTTCGATCAAAGAGCTCTACGGCCTGCTCGCCCTCGCCGACGAAGCCGTTTTTCTGCCGCAGTTCCAGCAGCAGGCGCAGGGCGAAGCGCCGCCTCAGCCGTCCCCCGATGAAGCCGCGCTGGCGCAACAGGAGGACTGGCACGCCCTCGACATCCACGCCATCCTCGGCCGCGTGCAACAGGCGCGGGGCCGCCTCATCGCTTTTCTCGAAGCCCTCCCGCCGGAAGCCTGGCATCGCGGCGTTCTGGCGCTCGCCCACCAGGTCACCCAGCACGACGCCGACGTGCTGCGCCGCATCGGCTACCGCCTCCACGAAAGCCGCCTCACCGACCGTACGCAGGACCTGCCGAAGTAGAGCTTTGGACGCTCACTTCGTTCGCTTTCGGACGTTCGCTGCGCTCACTGTAGTTCTTTGTACTTTGGGAAAAGAAAGAGTTTGCGCAACCCGAAGAACTAAGAACGAAGTACCAAGAACAAACGCCTAACCAGTTCGGAACGAGCGTAACCGATCCGGTATCTGCCCCTTGGGTTCCAGAACGTAACAGAAAGGGTCGAGGCGGCAACCTATATTTCGAAGGCAGAGGGCGGGGTGTCCGCGCACTGCCTTTTTTTTGAAGCGTACCAGAAAAGCTGCCGGAACGTTTAAATATCTCCGCGCCCGGTGGGGGTATGTCAAGGGAATGACCGGGCAGATTCGTACCTTGTAGAAGGAGCGGGTACGCGCGCAGGCGCTACATTTTATCCTCCTGACTTCTCGACATGGCAAAAACGGGCTTCACATACGAGCAGCTTTCGACGGCTCTCCGACATCGGAATTTCAAGCCGCTCTATTTCCTGTACGGAGAAGAGCCCTTCCTGATCGACGCTTTGCAGGCCGAGCTGATCGAGCACGCCCTGGCGCCGCACGAGCACGCTTTCAACTTCGACCTTGTGTACGGGGCCGAGACCGAGGCGCCGGCGGTGCTGAACTTGTGTACGAGCTACCCCGTCATGGCCGAGCGCCGCGTGCTCGTCGTGCGCGACTTCGACAAGCTGAAGGACAACCGGCTTTTCATGCATTACGCCGAGCGGCCCAACCCGCACGCCGTCGTGCTCTTGATCTGTGCGGGCAAACCGAACCTCTCGGCGCACCCATACCGGGCGCTGCGGCAGCACGCCGCCTGGGGCGAGTTCAAGCCGTTCTACGAGAACCAGATGCCCGGCTGGATCCAGCAGCGCATGCAGGCGAAGGGCCGTCGGATAGAGCCGCGCGCCGTGCAGATGCTGGCCGACTACGTGGGCACCAGCCTCCAGGCCGCCGATGCCGAGATCGAGAAGCTGATTACCTACGCGGGGGAACGCGAGACGCTCACGGCCGACGACGTCCTGCACGCAGGCGGGCAGACGCGCGAGTTCAACGTCTTTGAGCTGCAACGCGTGCTGGGTGAGGGGCGCTACCCCGAGGCGCTCCGCATCACGGAACGTTTGTTGCAGCAGGCTTCCAACAGCCGGGGCGAGGCCCTCATGATCGTCTCGGTCCTCACGGGCTATTTCAACAAGCTGTGGAAGCTGACCATGTGTCAGGGGCAACGCCTTTCGGATCAGGCTATGGCCGCCCGCATCGGCGTCAGTCCCTATTTCATCAAGGAGTACCTGTTTAGCCTGCGCCGCTTCGACGGGGCCGCCATCGAGCGGGCGTTTGCGGTGCTGCTGGCAGCGGATTTTGAGTTGAAGGGCGGTGCCCCACGCGACGAGCGTCTCATTCTGACACTCGCGCTCCGCCGCATCCTGGGCGCCCCCGCCCCGGCGGCCCGCGCCGCCTGATCCCCTTCATCAACCCACACGTCCGGGCCAACCCCCCGGCGATGAACATAGCACAAGCCCATGCTGAATTTCTCGAGCCACACAGCCCAGCCGACGGCGCCGCCCGCCAACCCGAGCAACCGGCACTTCGAGGCCCTCACGCAGATGAGCGACGAGGACCTGATGTCGCATTTCCAGGCTGGCACCGTCGAGGCGTTCGACATCCTGGTGAGCCGCTACAAGGATCCCCTTACCAATTACATCTACCGCTTCCTGGGCGACATGAAGGAATGTGAGGATCTGTTGCAAGAGACGTTCCTGCGTGTCTATCGCAACCGGCACTCCTATCGGCGCATCGCCAAGTATTCGACCTGGCTCTATACGATTGCCGGGAACCTTGCCCGCTCGGAGTATCGTAAACGAAAACGCCGCCGGCTGTACTCCCTGCAGTCGGTCAACCGGGACGACGAGGAGTACGAGGTCGAAATCCCCGACGAAACATTCGCTCCGGACAGGCATACCGAATCGACCATACAGGACCATTACATTCAGGAGGCGCTGAAGCAGATCCCGGAGGAGTTTCGTGAGGTGGTGGTGTTGCGCGATGTGCAGCAGCTCGCTTACGAGGAGATTGCGGAGATCACCGGGCTGCCGATGGGCACGGTGAAGAGTCGCATCAACCGGGGACGGACTAAGCTTCAGACCCTTTTGAAAGACATTTACGTTACGCAGGAAGAATAAGCATGCCTCCCGCTGCGCATTGCGCGAGGGCCGGCAGCTTTCCCCTGCCGGCCCTTTTGCTTGATGAGCGAGCAGCAACGAACCGCGCAGTCGCGTCCGGCTTATGTCTGAGAGATACCACGCTGCGGACGAAGGTGACAGAGCAGGGGATCCCCACGATCCTTGCCCCTGCCTTGACGAGTTGTTGTGTGAGTACGTAGACGGGACGATGGACCCCGCCGTCCGCGAGGTCTTCGAAGAGTACCTGCGGGCCAATCCGCGCCTGGCCGAGCACGCGCGCTGCCTGTGCGATACGCGGCGGCTGCTGTGCCAGTACGGCTGCCACCTCCATGCGCCGCGCGGTTTCCATGCGCACCTGCGCCGCCGTCTCTCCTGCGAAATGATGCACGGGCAGGGCCCGCTCTTCGTCGGCCTGACGCAGCGCCTCAGCACATTCGCGGCGCTCGCCTCGGCCATGGCGGTGATGCTGATGGCCGGGATGCTCGTCGGCGCCGTCCTCACCGTGGAAGAGCCGCGCAGCCCGGACCTGGCTTCGGCGCTCCGTGGAACCCCCCTCTCTTCTTTCGCGGTGATAGATATCAATCCGGTCGGCCCTTCACACTTCCAATCGCCGAATTTTTATCAGACGACGCACTTTTCCGCCCTTGGCGCTACGCCCGCGTTTCTTTCCTTTGCCCGTTCACGTCCCGCTCGTGCGCTGCCCGCTTTCACCGGTGATTCCCTTCGTTCGGCACGCCACCTCTCAGAAAGGCTGGATCGTGTACCTTGAATGAATTTCAGCCGGTCGCTTTTCCATCTGGAATCTTTTGCTTTTACGCTACATTGGTAGAGCTACCTGTTTTCTGGGCCCGTAGCTCAGCGGTTTAGAGCGCTCGCCTCACACGCGAGAGGTCACAGGTTCGAATCCCGTCGGGCCCACAAGAAGCCCCCGCAAGTCTCGTACTTGCGGGGGCTTAGTATTAGATAGGTGAAGCATAGGTAAAACAAAGCTGCTTGGGGTGATGTATATCCTATTGCCTATTTCTAGGTGTAGGCGCACAGCATATCCCACGCGGCGATGGGCCGCTACGGAACCGCCCTCACACCGCTGTTGACACACTACCGCAGATCCCGATTCAGTTTATCGGGATAGCTCGTCGGCTGTGCCCGTCGCAAGCACGCGCGGTGGTTGCTGCTGCAGCCCAGTGGCCAAGGCTGCCGTCACGTTCTGGTGGTCGTCGCTATTGTACCACGTAGAGAAGCGTTAAGCCGGCTGCATAGAGGGCGAGTACGAGC
>JAHEMB010000311.1 GCA_024643915.1 Rhodothermaceae bacterium
CGGGGCTTTGCGCCAGCTTTCCTCGGAGGGACGCCACCGGGCGGAAGCGCGCGAGGAAAAACGCCGGGTAGGCGCCCGAGAGCAGCCCCGCCGCCAGCGCCATCACCAGAAGCGCCGGCAGCAGGAACGGCTCGGCCAGCAGGTTCAGCCGCAGGTCCAGCTCGTAGAGCCGGTTGAAGGTGGGCAGAATGAGCTGGGCGAGCGCCAGCCCGAGGACGAGCGCCCCCAGCCCGAGGAGCGCGGCCTCGGCCAGGAACTGCCGCACGAGTTGCCCGCGCCGCGCCCCCAGCACCTTCCGCATCCCCACCTCTTTCGCCCGTTCGAGCGAGCGTGCTGTGGCAAGGTTGATGAAGTTGATGCAGGCAATGAGGATGGTGACGAGCGCCACCGCGAGGAGGATGAAGGCGTACTTCCGGTTGCCCGTAAACGTATCGTGCGCTTCGAGGAGGGGCAGCAGCTTGAAGTTGGTGCGGCCTGCCGTCTCTGCGTCCCAGATGCTTTCGACGAGGGCCGGGAAGCGCGCCTCCAGGTCGGCCACCGCCGTGTTTTCGTCGAGCAGCAGGTAGGTGCTGATGAACGAGCTGCCCCACTCCTCCTGCACCTCGTCGTACCACGGGGCGCTCGACAGGGGCACGACGATGGCCGGCTGCTCGGTCGAGTTGAGCGGCAGCGTTTCCATAACCCCGGTAACGGTGTAGTCGCGCTCGAAATCCAGCGTGAGCACCTGGCCCAGGGGGTCCGCCTCGCCGAAGTATTTCTGCGCAACCGCCTCGGAGACGACAACGCTGTTCTCGTCCGGCAGAGGATCTTCCGGATTGCCTCTCACGAAGGGGAACGTGAAGAGGTTGAGGTAGGACGGGTCGGCGTAGGTAATGACCTCCTCGAACTTCCGCTCGCCCTGCTGCACCCACATGTCGGTCTCCAGCGCCCGCGCCCCGCCTGCGATCCCCGGCAGATCCGCCCGCATTCGGTCGAGGAGAGGCACCCAGGTGTCGTACGTAGCCTGGACGCCGGTGGGCGTCACGCGCTCCTTGTAGGCGATGTAGATGCGCTCGGCGTTCTCGTGCGTGCGGTCGTAGGTCAGCTCGTTGCGCGCGTAGAGAAAGATCAGCAGGGCCGCCGCCAGCCCCAGGCTCAACCCGAAGACGTTGATGCCCGTGTAGGCGGGGTGCTTCCGCAGGTTGCGCAGGGCGATTTTGAGATAGTTTCGCAGCATAGCAATGAGCAATTAGCAATGAGAAATGTGCAATTAGGAAGATCAATGAGCGTGGCTTTCAATTGCTCATTGCTAACTGTTCATTGCTCATTCATACCGTAGGCTGTCTACGGGGTTGGTGAGGGCGGCGCGGACGGCGCGGTGGCTCATCGTCAGGAAGGCGATGAGCAGGGCGAGCGCCGTGGCGGCGAGGAATTCGGCGCCGGTGACGTCGATGCGGTAGGCGAAACCTTCGAGCCACCGGTTAAGGGCGAAGTAGGCGGGCGGGCCGGCCAGCAGCCCGGCCAGGGCCACGCGCCGGAGGAACGGGAGCGAGAGCAGCCCCACCAGGCCCGGCACGCTCGCTCCCAGCACTTTGCGCAGGCCGATCTCTTTCGTGCGCAGTTCGGTGGTGAAGGCGACGAGGCCGTAGAGCCCGAGGCACGCCACCAGAATCGTCAGGAACGAGAAGGCCGTCACAAGCCGGGCGAAGCGCTGATCGGCGCGGTAGAGCTGGTCGATGCGCTCATCGAGGAAGGTGTAGGCGAAGGGGAAGTCGGGCACGACCGCCTGCCACGTCTCGCGGAGCGAGGCAAGGGTGGCCTCGGCGTTACCGGGGCGGATGCGCACGAAGACGTGCTCCATCGCGGTGGGCGGGATGTAGAGAACGAGCGGGTTGATGGCGTCGTGGAGCGAGGCGAAGTGGAAGTCTTCCAGCACACCGATCACCTCGCCCTCGATGATGCCGCCCACCTGCAAGCGTTTGCCGAGGGGATCCTCCCAGCCCGGCACGGTGGCGGCAATCAGACGCGCGGCCGTCTCGTTCAGCAGGATGCCGCTCGATGAGTCGGTGGCGAACGCCTCGTCGTGCGCCCGCCCGGCCACCACGTTGAGCCCCAGCGTCTCGACGAAATCGTAGTGGACGCCGAAGAGGTTCATCGCGTGCGGCTCCTGGTCGTCGGCGCCCTCGGGGAAGATGGGCACCGAGCCCTGGTAGCCGTCAAAGAGGCCGCCGCCCTTGCTGACACTGACCACGTTAGGATTCTGCAAGAGGCGTTCCCTGAGGGCGGGATAGCGCGGCAGCAGGTCGTCGCCGGGCATGTGGAAGGCCACCACCGCCTCTTTGTCGAAGCCGAGGGCTTTCTGCTGCACGTAGTCCATCTGCCGGGCCACGACGAGCGTGCCGGCGATGAGGGTGATGGCGATGGCGAACTGCGCGGTGACGAGTGCCCGCCGCACCCCCGCCCCCGCTGCACCCACGGTGCCGCCGCCCTTCAAGCCTTTCGTCAGCTCGAAGCGGGCGAGGATGAAGGCCGGGTAGCTCCCCGCCGCGATCCCCAGCACAAAAGCGAGCCCGGCGAACAGCGGCAACACGAGCAGGTAGTCGCCGGGTGTAAACGTCACGCCCCAGTCGATCCACCCGCCCGTGCTTTTCAGGGTGATCTCGACGAGGACGACGGCCAGGAGGAGTGCCAGGAGGGCTGCCAGGACCGACTCCCCCAGGAACTGCCCGATGAGCGTGCGGCGCCGCGCGCCCAGCACCTTGCGCACACTCACCTCTTTGCTTCGCCGCAGGGCGTGGGCCGTGGCGAGGTTGGTGAAGTTGAACCCGGCCAGCAGCAGCATCAACACGGCGATGCCGGAGAGCCCGTACACATACGCCGGGCTGCCCGCGGCGATGAAAGCGTCCGTGGGCTGTCCCAGGTAAATGTCGGTCACCGGTTGGAGGCGCAGGCGCACGTTTGAAGCGCGATCGTCGTCGAAGTGGCGGGCGAGGAAGAGCGGCAGCTTCGCTTCGAGGGCGGCGGGGTCCGCGCCGTCGGCGAGGCGGACGTAGGTGAAGAACGAGATCCAGCTCCAGCTTTCGAGCGTCACCGGGTAGCCGGTCGGTACGCGGAAGGTGGCGAAGGACAGCAGGAAGTCGAAGCGCAGGTGACTGGGGCCGGGATCCGGCGCGAGCACGCCCGTGACGGTGAGGGCGCGTTCGCCGTCGAGCATCATGACCTGCCCGAGGGGATCGTCGCCCCCGAAATACCGACGGGCCGTCTCCGCCGTCAGCACGATGCTGTCCGCCGCGTCGAGCGCGGTGGCCGGGTTGCCCTGTTGCAGGGGGAAGGAGAAGAAGTCGAAGAAGGTCGAATCCGCGTAGAAAAAGGTGCTTTCGTAGAAGTGGCGGTCACCGTAGGCCAGCAGGTGCCGGTCCGAATCGCGCAGGCGGAGAAACGCCTCGATTTCGGGATACTCCTCGGCGAGGGCCGGCCCCATCGGCGGCGAGATCGTCGGCAGGTGCCGCATCGCGGGCGTGTTAACCTCCTCATAGGTCACGCGGAAAACCCGGTCCGCTTCCTCGTGGAACCGGTCGTAGCGCACCTCTTCTCGGACGAACAAGAAAATCAGCAGGGCCGACGCCAGCCCCACCGCCAGCCCGAACACGTTCAGCACTGCACTCCCCCGATGCCGGGTGAGGTTGCGAAAGGCAATCTTGATATAGTTTCTCAGCATATCGTTCTTTGTACTTGGTACGCTCCCTTCGGTCGCTTTGGGACGTTCGCCTTCGGCTCTCTTTCGTTCTTCGGTCTTCGGAAAAGGGATGCGGTTTATCATCCCAAAGAGCCAAGCACAAGAGCCTACTCGTACCGCAGGCTCTTGACGGGGTCGGCGAGGGCGGCTTTGACGGCCTGGTAGCTCACCGTCACGAACGCCACACCGAGGGCCGCCCCGCCCGCCATGAGGAAAAGCGGCCAGGAGAGGTCGATGCGGTAGGCGAAAGCGTCGAGCCAGCGGCTCGTGGCGAGGTAGGCGAGCGGCGCCGCCACGACGAACGCGAGGGCGACGAGGCGAAGGAAATCCGTCGAGAGGAGCGCCACCACGCCGGGCACGCTTGCGCCGAGGACCTTGCGGATGCCGATCTCTTTGGTGCGCTGCTCCGCCGTGAAGGCCGCGAGTCCGAAAAGGCCAAGGCAGGCGATGAGGAGGGCGAGGAAGGTACAGTAGCCGAGGACGCGGCCCAGCCGTGCCTCCTGCGCGTAGAGCGCCTGCACCCGGTCGTCAAGGAAGGCGAGGTCGAGGGGCCACTCGGGGGCCAGCTCCGCCCACGCGGTTTCGAGGCCCGCGAGGCTGCTGCCGAGGTCGTCGGTGCGTACGCGCACGGCGAGGAATGTCCAGTTGAACACGTCGGGCGTCAAGCGGACGATGAGGGGGCGGACCGCGTGATGGAGCGATTCGAAGTGGAAGTCCTCAAGGACGGCGACGACGCGCCCCCGCGTGAACGGCTCCGGCTCATTTGGGCCGAAGACGGCGAGCTCGCGGCCCAGCGCCTCCCCGCCCCCCATCAGCCGCGCCGCTGCCGCGTTCACGGCGAAGACGACGGAAGAATCGGACGGGTTGCGCATGAGGCCGTCCGAAGCTACGAGGGACAGGCCAAACGCGTCGGGGAAATCTGGATGGGCCACGATGAAAGCAGCGTCGAGGCGGGCGTCCTCGCCCTGCCCTTCCACCTTCACCTCCAGCTTGTTAAACGGCTGCCCGCTGCCGGGCACGCGTGAGGCCCCTGCCACGCCCACGACGCCGGGCACCTGCGCGAGCGTCTCCTGGAAAAGCGGGAAGTTCATCGGCGTCTCGCGCTGCGGCGTGCGGATGTAGGCGAGTTGCTCCGCCTCGTAGCCGAGCGCCCGTTCGCGCAGATAATCAAGCTGCCCCTGGATGACGACGATGCCGATAAGGAAAAAGATGGAGACGGTGAACTGCACCACGACGAGCGTCCGCCGCAGAGAGGCCGCGCCTCGGCTGCCGGCTGCCTTGCCTTTCAGCACGGAGGCGGGGCGGAAGGCCGAGAGGTAGAAGGCCGGGTAGCTTCCCGCGAGGACGCCCACCCCCAGCCCGAGCGCACCGAGGGCCCCAACGAGGAGCCAGCCGCCCGTCCCGAAAAGTGTCAGCAACTGCCCCGTGAGGCTGTTGAAGACTGGCAAGACGGCTTCGGCCAGGACGAGGGCCAGCAGCACCGCCAGCAAGCTCAGCAAAACGGCTTCGCCCAGGAACTGCCGGATGAGGTTGACGCGGCTCGCGCCCAGCACCTTGCGCATCCCCACCTCTTTGGCCCGCCCGGCGGAGCGCGCCGTCGCCAGAAATCAACGCTGAGCCTAATGAGCTGAAGATACCTGTACCGCCATTGGCATAGACCACCACGCTGCCTGGAGCACCCGCGTTGGCCACCACGATAT
>JAHEMB010000312.1 GCA_024643915.1 Rhodothermaceae bacterium
CTTCCGTCAGGGGCCAGCCGATGATGAGTGCCGTAAGGCCGTCCTCTTCATGAAGCGCCCGCAGCTTTTCCAGCGACTCGGCGGGGGGAAAGGTGCCGAAGGGTTGGGCAAACAGGCGAAGCGGATCGGACACGGCCAGTCCGACCCGCTTCGTCCCATAATCGACGCCAACGACGCGAGGCATTTTCGGGGGGCGAATGGAAGAAGGGAGGAGAGGACGAACGAACGAAAAAGCAGCGATCAGGAATGCAACGCGTCCATTCGCCGGCTCGGTCCGCTCCACGCTCCACGCTTTCCGAATCACGCCTGGCCGTTGTGGGAGAGGAGCATCCCGTTGAGGCGCTTGTCGGCGCTGCCCTCGGGGATCACGTAGTCGAGATCGGAAAGGGGCGTTTGTAGCACCTCTTTCAGCCGCTTGCTCGGTTTGAAATGCGTCTTGCGGCGGCTGGGGATGAAGACCGTTTCGTTCGTCTTTGGATTTCGTGCCTTCGGCTTGGCCTTCGTCTTCTTCACCTCGAAGACGCCGAAGTCGCGCAGTTCGATACGCACCTCAGGGTCGGCCTCAATCATCAATTCGCCCATGGCGCTGATGACCGCACTCACCCACGGCTCACTTTTGTAAATCGGCTCGTCCATGAGCTCTGCGACGCGGCGTGCGACGTCTTTTTTCGTCAACGTCGGGGTTTTGTCCGGCATAGGAATGGACTCTTGTTGGCTGTACTGGATGGGTAGATTGAGATTGCTACGGCGTAGGCCGGTGATGGCAGCGGCTCGTAAAGTAAGGATAAATATAATAAAGATAAAAGCTTCTGCGACCCACCTCTCCATAAATAATTGAAAAAGTGGCCTTTCCGCGAAAAGAGAGGCCAAAATAACCTGCCGGGTTACCACATTTTTATACGCCTATTCCTCGAACCGGTAGACGCCGTAAATGCTGTCGATACGTTTGAGGCGGTCGATGAGGCGGCGCAGGTGCGCCAGGTCGCTCACGTAAATGACGATGGTGCCCTCGAAAACACCGTCCTCGGAATCAACCGTGATGGAGCGGATGTTCGTCTTGAGGTTCTTGGAGATGACCGTGGTGATGTCGCTGACGATGCCGACGCGGTCCTCGCCCATGATGCGCAGGGCCGTGACGAACTGCACGTCCTTCTGCCGGCTCCACTCTACCGGCACGATGCGGTCGGGCTGGTTGATGAGCAGGTTCGGCGCGTTTTTGCAGTTGACGCGGTGGATGCTGATGGCGCCGCTCTTGCTGACGTAGCCGAACACGTCGTCGCCGGGGATGGGGTTGCAGCAGGTGGCGTACTTGGTGACGATGTCGGTGTGCAGCTCCCCGTCGATCTTGAGGGCAGGCTGGCCGGACTGCTGGGCCGTGTCGAGGAACGTTTCGTACTGGAGGCGGAGGGTCTCGTCGCTTTCCTGCTCCGCTTCCTCTGCCGCGCGAGCGCCGTGCTTGATAAACTCGACGAAATCGTCGGCATCGAAAAGGCCGGTGCCGATCTCGTAGAACAGCTGCTGGGCATTGGGGAAGCGCATCTTGGAGGCCAGGCGGTGCACCTCACGCTCGTCAAGATGGAGGCCGGCGCGCTTCGCCTTCTTCTCCCACACCTCGCGCCCCAGTTCGACGGCCTTGCGCCGCTTCTCGTTGATCCAGTGGCGGATCCGGCTGCGCGCCTTGTGCGTGACGACGAACTTCATCCAGTCCGGGTTCGGCGTCTGTTTCTTGGAGGTAATGACCTCCACTTGGTCGCCACTCTTGAGCTTGAACGAGAGCGGCACCATCTTGCCGTTGACCTTGGCGCCAATGCACTGAAGGCCCACCTCGGTGTGGACCTGGAAGGCAAAGTCGATGGGCGTGGCGCCCACGGGGAGCGTCATCAGGTCGCCCTTGGGAGTGAAGACGTAGATCTCCTCGTCGTAAAGGTTGAGGCGAAACTCCTTGACGAATTCGGTGGCCGCCTCGGGGCGCGGGTTTTCGAGGAGGTCGCGCACCCAGTCGAGAAACTGCTCCATCTGCCGGTCGCTCTGGGAGACACCCTCCTTGTACTTCCAGTGGGCCGCCACGCCGCGCTCGGCGATCTCGTGCATCTCCTGCGTGCGAATCTGCACCTCCACGCGCCGCCCCTCGGGGCCGAGCACGGTCGTGTGCAGGCTCTGGTAGCCGTTCGACTTGGGCACGGAAACGAAATCGCGGAAGCGCTCGGGGAGGGGCTTGTAGAGGTCGGTGATGATGGAGTAGACAAGCCAGCACTCCTCGCGCCCGCGCTTGCCTTCGCTCTTGAGCACGATGCGAATGGCGAAGAGGTCGTAGATCTCGTCGAGCGGCTTGTCCTGCCGCTTCATCTTGCGAAAAATCGAGTGGATATTTTTCGACCGGCCGTGGATGTCGAACTCGAATCCTTCGGCTCTGAGGCGTGCCGTGAGGGGATCGACGAAGCTCTTGATATAGGTTTCGCGCTCCTGCCGCGTGGCGCGCAGGCCGCGCACGATCTGCTGGTATTCCTGCGGGTGGAGCACCTTGATGCTCAGGTCCTCCAACTCGGTTTTGACGTTGTGCAGGCCGAAACGGTGAGCGAGGGGCGCGAAGAGTTCGAGCGTCTCGGAGGCGATCTTGTACTGCTTCGGCTTGGGGAGCGAGTCGAGGGTGCGCATGTTGTGCAGCCGGTCCGCGAACTTGACGAGGATGACGCGGATGTCCGACGCCATCGAGAGCATCAGCTTGCGGACGTTCTCGGCCTGGCCCAGCTCCCTACTGGCAAAGACACCGCTGATCTTGGTGAGCCCGTCGATGATCGTGGCCATCGTCTCGCCGAACTCCTCCCGGATGAAGTCGAGCGAGAACTCGGTGTCTTCCACCACGTCGTGCAGAAGGGCCGCCGCCACGCTGAGGTCGTCGAAGCCGATGTCGGTGGCGACGATGTCGGCCACTTCGAGGGGGTGGATGATGTAGCGCTCGCCCGAGGCACGCTGGTCGTTGCGGTGCGCCCAGTAGCTGAGCCGGAAGGCCCGCCGGATCATGTCCTCATCGACCGAGGGAAGCGAGGCACGGCAGTGCGCCAGCAATTCCTGAAGCTTATCCTCAAACTCCGGCTCGACTTCCAAATCCGCGTTCTTCAAGATGGTAGAAGCCTGGAGCATGGCGCCTCGTGGGACTGGCTGTGCATTCTCTTCCTTTAACTCGTCGTAAAGCCTCAGTTCCGAACTACAGAGGAGGGAGGGATGAGGAGAGAGAAGAGATCTTTGGTCCACCGGCTGCACCAGGCTGAGGGCATTCCCCCCTCCCTCCTCTTCAGAATCCCTCACCGATATGCCTTCTCTCGCTTCAGCATACCCACCAGGTCGGTGACGCCGACGGGGCCGTGGCGGTAGAGGAAGGGCTCGCCGTAGGTGGCGCCGACGCTGTAGCCGTAGCTCCGCGCGCGCGCCTCCACCCATTCGAAGAAAGCGGGGTTGGAGACAAACGTGTCCGGCTCGTCCTCCCCCGCCTCGTACTCCGGGTTGAAGAACTGTGATTTGAAGGCCTGGAGCGCCTCGATGCGCTGCGCCCAAACCTCGCTCACATCCACCACGAAGGTCGGCTCGAAGGGAATGGTCTGCATGTAATGGAGGACGTGGTGGGGCCGCCACGGCTCCTGCGGCGCGCCGTCGTCGTCGTCCGTCTCGATCTTACGCAGGCCGCCGTAGAAGAGGGCATCCACCGCCAGGCGGGCGGCGGCGCCGTGGTCGGGGTGGCGGCATTCGAGGGGGTTGAGCAGGCAGAGGTGGGGCCGGTAGCGCCGCACCAGGCGAATGAGCTTGAGCTGGTTCTCGCGCGTGTTTTCGATGCCCCCGTCCGGCAGGCCGAGGTTGTGGCGGGCCACCAGCCCGATGATCTCGCCGGCCGCCTCCGCCTCTTGCATGCGCCCCTCCGGGGTGCCGCGCGAGCCGAGTTCCCCCCGCGTGAAATCGACGATGCCGACGCGGTAGCCCTGCTGCCCCATCAGGCAGACGGTGCCCCCCGCGCACAGTTCCACGTCGTCCGGGTGCGCGGCGAAGGCGAGAACGTCGAGATTTTGGATTGCGGATTGCAAGTTGCGGATTGCTGTCATCCCACCACGAAGTTCACAATGCGGCCCGGCACGTAGATCTCACGACGGATGCTGCCGCCGCCGTTGAGGTAGCGCGCCACGTTCTCCTCCTCACGCGCCTGGTCCAGCACCGCTTCTTTGGCAGCATCGGCGGGGACGCGGATGGCGCCGCGAACCTTGCCGTTGACCTGCACGGCAATTTCGAGTTCGTCTTCTTGCAGGTAGGCTTCCTCCGCTTCGGGCCAGGGCGCGTAGGCCAGGCTCTCGTCGTGGCCCAGGCGTTGCCATATTTCCTCGGCCAGGTGCGGCGCGAAGGGACTCAGAATCAGCACGAACGGCTCGGCGAGCGCGCGCGGGACGCCGTCCCACTTGTTGGCAGCGTTGACGAACTCCATCATGGCGGCGATGGCCGTGTTGAAGCGCAGCCCGTCGATATCGTCCGTCACTTTCTGGATGGCCTGGTGCAGGGTGCGGAGCTGTTCCTTCGAGGGCGCGTCGTCCGTCACGACGGGCTCGCCGCTCTCGTCGTCGAGGATCAGGCGCCAGGCACGGTTGAGGAAGCGGTAGACGCCTTCCACCCCCCGCGTATTCCATGGCTTCACCTGCTCCAGGGGCCCTAGAAACATCTCGTAGAGGCGCAGACTGTCAGCGCCATACTTCTCCACAATGTCGTCGGGGTTGACGACGTTGCCCCGGCTCTTGCTCATCTTGAAGGCACGCGCATCGACCTGCACGTCGGGCCGGCCTTTCAGCACGAACGCCTCGCCGCGCTTGGTCACGTCGTCCTCGTCGATGCGCTCGGCCTCTACGGCCCTGCCGGTGCGTGTATCGACGTGGGGCGCCTCGCCCGTCTCGGCGTCGGCCTCGCCTTCCTCCACGAATTCAGCGGAGACCGGCTCGCCATTATCGTCACGGTAGAGCGTGTATTCGAACTCGCCCAGGATCAGGCCCTGGTGGATCAGGCGCACGAACGGCTCGCGCGTGGAGACCACGCCGGCATCGTAGAGCACCTTGTGCCAGAAGCGGGCGTAGAGCAGGTGCAGCACGGCGTGCTCGGCTCCGCCCACGTACAGATCCACCGGCAGCCAGTATTTCTCCTTCTCCAGGTCGACCGGCAGCGCCTCGTTGTGCGGATCGACGAAGCGCAGATAGTACCAGCAGGAGCCGGCCCACTGCGGCATCGTGTTGGTTTCGCGGATGGCCGGGGTGCCCGTCTCGGGATCGGTCGTCTCCAGCCAGTCCTCGGCCGTGGCGAGGGGGCCTTCCGGAGAGCCGCTGGGCTTGAATTCTTTGAGTTCAGGGAGGGTGACGGGCAGGGCGTCGGGCGGGAGGGGTTTCGGCTTGC
>JAHEMB010000313.1 GCA_024643915.1 Rhodothermaceae bacterium
TTGAGGTCGAGCCACAGGTAGAAGGTGTGCCCGTCGCCGTAGACGCTGCCGCGCTCGTCGACGCTTCCGCCCCCCTGGAGACGCGCCATGACGATGCGACCCGATGACCGCGCGATGCCGCTTTCGCCTTTCGCCCTGTGCCTCTGCCTTCTCCTCCTGCTCGCCGTTTCGGTCCGGGCGCAGACGCCGGCCTACGACCATCCGCTCTTCACCGGCCCGGTGCAGCGCCTCCCCGCGCCGGGCTACGACCAGGAACATCTGCGCCTCGACTTGCGGATCGACCCGGCCAACCGGGAGATCCAGGCACGGGCCGTGTTACGGGTGCGCCTGCTGGACCCGCCCCTCGCCACGCTTGAATTGGCCGCCCAGGGCCTGGAGATAGACAGCGTCCGCCTCGCCACGCCTGCCGGTCCGATGAAGGTTGCCTATCGCGAGGCGGCGGCGCGTCTGATTGTGCCCCTCGATTCGCTGGGGGAAGGCGGGCAGCCGTTCGAGGTGGAAATCAGCTACCGCGCCCGGCCCCGGCACGGGCTGCGCTTCGAGGAGACGAAGGCGGGCGACGACCAGATTTGGACCGATGGGTTGCCGGACACGTATCCGCACTGGCTGCCCCTCTCCCCTGATCCCTCGGACCGGTTGACGGCCCAACTGCTCGTCACCGTACCCCCGTCGATGCAGGCACCGGCGACGGGCCGGTTGGTGCGCGTGGAGGAGACGGGCGAGACCAAGACTTTTCAGTACGCGGTGGAGCATCCCGTCGCACCCGCATTCCTGGGACTGGTGGCCGGCGCCTTCGAGGGGCTGCCTGAGCGTGTGGAAGGGCTGGACCGCGCTGCCCTACCGATCGCCTACGCCGTGCCGCCGGGCCGGGCCGCCGAGGCGGTCCGCACCTTCGAGGGGCTGGCGGAGATGGTGCGCTACCTGTCTGAGAAACTCGATGTCGCCTTCCCGTGGCCCCATTATGCCCACGCCGTCGTCGAGGCGTATCCCTTTGAAGGTCGGGCTGCCGCCGGCCTCGCGATCCTTTCCAACCGTAGCCTCCTGGACGAGCGCGCCGCCCTCGATGAGGATCCCGACAGCCTGCTCGGCGTGCTGCTCGCGCGGCAGTGGTTCGGCACGTTTGTCTCGCCTGCGTCTCCTGCGGATCGGTGGCTGACGGACGGCCTCAGCGCGTACCTCGGCGCCCTCGTAGCCCTGCGGCACAACAGCGAGGGACAGCGGCGCCTGGCGATGCAGGAAGCCGCCGACGCCTACCTCGCCGAAGCCGCCGATTATCGCCGCCCGCTCGTATGGAGCCAGTGGCGCCACCCCGCCGACCTTCTCGACGCGCACGGAGCGCAAAAAGGCGCGTGGGTGTTCCACATGCTGCACGAAGCGCTGGGCGACGAGGCGTTCTGGACGGTGCTCAACCTTTTTCTTAGGTCACACCAGTTTAGCCCTGTCACTACACGCGATTTCAAGTTCGCGCTGGAGGCTGTGACGGAGCAGCGCTTCGATGCCTTTTTCGACCAGTGGATCTTCGCCGCCGGGCACCCCGTGTGGCGCGTCAGCTATGATTATTTGGAAGAGGAGAAAGCGCTTGCCCTCACGGTGCGGCAGGTGCAGGACGGCTACCTGGTGCCTACCGCCTTCGCGGCCGACGTGCCAGTGGAGGTGCATACCCTCGATGGGGTCAAGCGCTTCAGCGTGAAGATCAGCGCACGCGAGGAGACCTTCTCGTTGCCGCTCGACGACGATCCGCGCTTCCTCGTAATCGATCCGGACCTGAACCTGCTGGCTGAGCAGGCGGTGCAGCAACCTATCGCAGCGTGGGTGGCCCAGCTTCGCGACGCCACCGAGCCGGTGAGCCGGACGCAGGCGGCGCGCGCCCTCACAGGGTTCCGCGAGGACCCGGCCCTGCTCATCGCTCTACGGAATGCGCTCCAAAGCGAACCCATGCCGGCTGTGCGCGCTACCCTCATCAAGACCATGCGACAACTGCCCCGCTCCGACGCGCTCGAACGGGCGTTGCTAGCTGCCTACGAGGATGAGTCGGCGGAAGTGCGGGGCGCCGCGCTGGAGGCCCTCAGTGCGTTCGAAGGATCGTCCCCTGTCGCCGCCCTCGCTTTTGAAGCGGCGCAGACGGAGGTGAGCTACGCCGCCCAGGCCGCCGCCGTGCTTACCCTCGCCCGCGTGGGTGCCCCCGAAGCGCTTGATGTGGCCCGCTCGGCCCTCATCACGCCTTCCCACCGCGAGGTCGTCCGCCGCGCCGCCTTCGCCGCCCTCCCATTCCTGGACGTACCCTCCGCTGAGGCGCTTACGTACGGACTCGATTACTCGGCAGAAAGTCAACCGCCCGAGGTGCGCGAGGCCGCTGTTCGCTACCTCGGCACGCTCGCTACCGGTCAGCGCCGCGCGCACCAACGCCTTGAGGAGCTAATGACGGATCCCTCCATCCCGCTCTCCCTCGCCGCCGCCGAAGCCCTCGGCGGCGATTCGCTGAAAGAGTGGCGCTCCACGCTCGAAGGCCACCTCGACGGCGAACCCGACCCGGCGCTCCGCGCGCGCGCCTTGTTTCTCCTCCAGGAAATCAATCGGCGGCACTAGCCGCAAGCGCCGGTCTGCACTCGATTCTCGTTTCTTCACCCGGCATCCACAATGGCCTGACGGCTCAGCGCCGCGTGTCAACGGCTCGCCGCCGAAGCTATACCGTTCAAGGCAGATGGCTTGGTATGGGCGCACTTTTGCCCTACCCTTAGATCAGAAAAGCCGGTTGCCGCCTTCCGTGTGCGCATCAGTTCAGTCGCTCCAACAAAGCTGGGTGTCGTTATGCAAGCTCCCTTCGAAACCACCATGAACCCCCTCTCTAGCCTGATCAGCGATGAGGTCTACGAATTACTGGAAGGGCACAACCTGCTCAGTGATAAAGGGGTGCGCGATTTCCAGATCCGCCGCAAATTCCGCGACATGCGCGCCAGCGACGTCCCGGCCTACGACGCCATCGAGCAGTTGCGCGACGACTATCCCTACCTTCAGTTCGACACGATCCGCAAGATCGTTTACAAGCTGAACGGCAAGCGGTAAGGCGTGCCTTGTAGAATTGACCCGGAGAGGGCGCTGCGGCTTCGTGGCGCCCTGCCCTCGTTTTTAGACTTCCTCGCGCACACTCACAGCAGCGAAAAGCAGAATGCCGGCAGCCACCGACACGTTGAGCGACTCGGCCGGCCCACGCAGCGGAATGGCTACGCGGAAGTCGCAGGCCTCGGCCACACGCCGCCGCAGCCCTTTCCCTTCATTGCCCATCACGAGGGCCAGGGGCCGGTTCCAGTCCATCGTCCACACGGACGAGTCGCCGTCACCCATCGCCCCCGCGATCCAGTATCCTCGCTCCTTGAGTTGCTGAATCGTTTCGGCCACGTTGGTAACACGGGCCACCGGGATACGTGTGGCTGTGCCGGCGCTGGCCTTGAGCGCCGCCGCATTGAGCGGCGCCATCTGGCGATCCGGCACGATGACCCCAGCCACCCCCGCCGCCACCGCCGTCCGCAGGATCGCGCCGAAATTGTAGGGGTCCTCGATCTGATCAAGTAGGAGTACGAGGGGTTTTTTATCTCGCACGGCATCGCGGTCTGGAGCGATCTCAGCCAGCATCTCTTCAAGCACGCGGTACGCGATGGGCGCTGCGAGGGCGAGGACGCCCTGATGGTTCAGCTCCGGCGCCATTTTCTCTAGCCTCGCCGCCGGCACGAACTGGAACGGCACGCCCGCCGCTGTCGCCGCCCGCCGGATCTCGTCGATGGGACGGCCCCCGGCGCCCTGCTGGATCATCACCTTCTCAATCGACCGTGCGCCCCGTTCCAACGCTTCGCGCACCGGGTTGCGCCCCACGATGAGCCCCTCCACTCCTTTTTGCTTTGGCATACCTTATTTCAACAATACGATGCGACGGCTCTCGACGAAAGTCTCGCCTTCCACCCGCAGCAGGTACGTCCCGCTGGCGAGCCCTTCGGCTGTAAGCGTAAAGGTATGCGTTGTTTCAGGTTCGAGTTCGCCTGTGCGCAGCGTGCGTACGAGGCGCCCGAGCACGTCGTAGAGGGCGATGCGAACCTGCTGTCGCTGCGCCACGGCGAGCTTGAACTGCGTCTGTGGATTGAACGGGTTCGGGTAGGCCTCGGAAAGGAAGTGCGACGTGGACACCTCGACGCGCACCTCCACCTCTTGACTGTACGCAAAGACGCCGTCGAAATCGACCTGCTTGAGCCGGAAGACATAGCGGCCCGGCTCCGGAGCCTCGACGCGGTAGGTGTACTGTTGGGGCGTTGTCGTAGTGCCGGCGCCTTCGACGAAGCCGATCTGCCGCCACCCCTGCCCCGCCTTGTCGCGCTCTTCTACGGCGAACCCGGCGTTGTTCGTCTCGGACGCCGTCGCCCAGCGCAGCAGCACGTCGCGTCCGTCGACCGTCGCCTCGAAAGCAACCAGCTCGACGGGCAGGACCGACAGCTCCTGAACCTCCACGTCGTCGATATACCACGACAGGCTGTTGCCGATGAACTGGAAAGCGACGTGCGCCGTGCCGGTGTTGGGGAGGTCGAAGATGCGCTCCTGCCACGTGTCCTCAGGGTTGGCCGACGCGCCTAGCGGCGTCCAGGTAGCTGTGTTCGGGTTGGCGCCGCTGGTGTAGTTGGTCGAATAGAGGATGTTTTGCGTGGCGCGTTTCATGGCGGCCTCCGGCACAGCATCGACGTTTTCGAAGAACCTGAGGCCGGCATCGGTAAACTTACTCAGATCAACCGCCGCTGAAATGAGCCAAGTCTCGGCCGCCCCGGTGGCCACCATCGACTGGGTACCGGAGTGCGCCCGCGCTGTAGAGGCGGCCCAGGTATTGCCGAACTTGGCGTGGGCGCTGCTGACGTCGAAGTTGGTCCAGGAAGTCGGCAGGCCGCTCTCGAAGTCCTCGTTGAGGGAGAGCAGGAGCACAATCGTGGCCTGGCTGGAAGTCGAGGCCCCGTAGACGTGCTTCCCACCCGCCTCGGCAGCCAGGCTCAGCACGTTGGTCGTGCCACCAAAAAGCACATCCTCCACACACGCCACATCGATGCGGGTGAGCGCGCCGGTCATCGCATTGCGGTCGAACAGGTACACCCCGCCCTCCTCCACTTCAGCGGCGATGACGCGGCCCCCGTCGGGCGTCACGGCGATCCCACCGACGCCGTCCAGCACGCCAGCGGAAATCGGGTCACAGTCCGGGTCGTCGAACGTGAGGTGCTCTTCGACAAAGGTAAGCTTGCCGAAGTCGGCACTCATGGCATCTATATTGCGCGCGAACACCCCGAGCCACTCCTCCCCCGCGCCGAACGTTTCGAGCGCATCGCTCACGTAGAGATGCTTCCCATCCGGTGAGATGCCCAGACGTTGCGCGCCTGCGAGGCCGTCG
>JAHEMB010000314.1 GCA_024643915.1 Rhodothermaceae bacterium
GCGGCATCGGCAGTTCGATGATGTCGAGCGGGCGCTCGTCGCACGTCGTCATCGCGCGCAGGCGGGCCAGGTTCTCCTGCAACGGCTCATAGTTTTCGTCCTGCGGATCGTCCTCTACGACCGTCACGACCCGCCCCTCGGCGACGAACCGGGTGAGGTCATCGACGTGGCCGTCCGTGTCGTCCCCCACAATGCCGTCGCCGAGCCAGAGGATTTTTTCGACGCCGAGGAATTCTTGTAGCCGCCGCTCGATCTCCTTCTTCGACAGGTCGGGGTTGCGGGTGGGGTGGAGGAGGCAGCTCTCCGTCGTCAGCAGGAGGCCCGCGCCGTCCACGTCGAGCGAGCCGCCTTCGAGGATCATCCCGCCGTCGAAGCAAGGCACGCCGAGGGCGGCGGCCATCTGCGGGGGCACAGCGTCGTCAAGGTCGAAAGGCGGGTACTTCTCGCCCCAGCTATTGAAGCCCCAGTTCGTCGCTGCGAGGGCGCGTCGGCCGTCCTCCTCCCGCGTAAGGAAAATCGCGCCGTGGTCGCGGATCCAGGCGTCGTTGGTGGGGATGCGATGGAAATGCACCGTGCCCCGTACGTCGGCCGCGTCCAGCACTTCGCGCACGTGACGCTCGTGGGCGTCGTCGTTGACGTTGATGCGGACGGCTTCGTGAGGGGCCAGCGCCCGGACGGCCCGCGCCATCACAGCCTCCACCTCGGGCAACTCGCGTGGCCACGTCTCCTCGTTATGCGGCCACGACAGCCACGTCGCCGCGTGCGGCCCCCACTCCGGCGGCATCCGGTAGCCCATGCGGGCTGGTTGTCGGTTGTCGATTGCCGGTTGTCGTGTTCTCTCTAACAGCGTCTTCGGCATGGTCTGAAAACTGTGAACCGCGAACTTTAAACGGGAAACTCAATCGTCAATGAAGCGGCGGGTGAGGTCGGCGTAGGCGTCGATGCGGCGGTCACGGAAGAAGGGCCATTCGGTGCGGAAGGCGTCGAGGCGGTCGAGGTCGAGCGTTTCGACGAGGACGGCCTCGGCGTCGGCGGGGGCTTTGGCGACGAGCTGGCCGTCGGGCGCCACGATGAAGCTCTGGCCCCAGAACTCGATGCCGCCCGCGCCCTCTGGCTCCGGCTCGAACCCAGTGCGGTTGACCGCCACGATGTAGCAGCCGTTGGCGACGGCGTGCGCCCGTTGCGTGATCTCCCACGCGCTGTGCTGCGACGCGCCGTGCTGCGCCTTCTCCTCGGGCAGCCAGCCGATGGCGGTGGGGTAAAAGAGAATCTCGGCGCCGCGCAGGGCCGCCAGCCGCGCCGCCTCGGGGTACCACTGGTCCCAGCAGATGAGCGTGCCGACGTTCGCGTGCGGCGTCTCGAAGGACTTGAAGCCCAGATCGCCGGGGGTGAAGTAGAACTTCTCGTAGTAGAGCGGGTCGTCCGGGATGTGCATCTTGCGGTACTTGCCCACGTAGCCGCGCGGCCCATCAAGGACGGCGACGGTGTTGTGGTAAAGCCCCTCGGCGCGTTTCTCGAAAAGGCTGGCGATGAGCGTGATGTCCAACTCGGCAGCGAGTTCGGCGAGGATTTCCGTCGAGGGGCCGGGCACGGACTCGGCGAGCTTGAAGTGGGCGTGGTCCTCGCTCTTGCAAAAGTACCGCGTGCGGAAAAGCTCGGGCAGGCAGACGATCTGCGCGCCCTGCGCTGCTGCCTCCCGCGCCATCGCCACCGCCTTCTCGAAGTTCTGTGCTGCGTCATCGGTGCAGCGCATCTGCACCAGCCCTACGGTTACCCTTCTCATGCCCATGTTTTTCGTTGCGTGGATCGAAGGCGCCCTCTAACGCCGGATCGACGGTTGGGTTTGCGTGATGTTTTCTCTGTGTAAAGCGGGAAAGTTCTTCGGCGCGGGTCGTACCTTCCTTTCCGCATTAAGCCATCGAGAAGCGAATGGAACCGCACGTGGAAATCCCGGAACGCATCTTCCCCGATTGGAAGGCGGTCAGCCCGAAGGAGGAGCAGCTCAACCAGGCTCTGCTGCACCGGGCCGAGGGCCAGGTGCGCGCTCTCTTGGAGGACCTTCTGCACGATGAAGACATCTACCTCTACCACAGCTACGCCAACGCCGTCTCCGTCCGTCGCCTGGGGTACAACGACCACGGCCCCGTCCACGCGCGCATCGTCACCTACAACGCGCTCAAGATCCTCCGGCTGCTGCACGAGGACGGCCTGCCGACCTCGCTCGAAGAGGAGGAGGTGGCCGACTACGAGGATGCGCAGGTGGCCGTAGTGCTCGGCGCGTTCCTGCATGACCTGGGGATGGGCGTCACGCGCGAGGCCCACGAGTGGCACTCGATAAATCTCGCCGACGAGTTCATCAAGGGCTATCTCAGAAAGCTCTACCCAGACGACTGGGCGCGGCAGTACGCGTTGCGCGCTCTCACGCACGAAGCCATCATCGGGCACATGGCGCACGCCCGCATCCACTCGGTCGAGGCCGGCGTGGTGCTCGTGGCCGACGGCACCGACATGGCCAAGGGCCGCAGCCGCATCCCCCAGCAGCTCGGGCGCGACCCCATGGTGGGCGACATGCACCGCTACAGCGCCGGCGCCATCACCCGCGTCGACATCACGTCCGGCGAAGCCAAGCCCGTCCGCATTGCCGTGACGATGGAAAACGTGACGGGGCTCTACCAGATCGAGGAAGTGATGATGACGAAAGTGAAAGCCTCGCCCATCATGCCCCACCTCGAACTCTGCGCCCTCCTCGGCGAGGAGCCGCCGCGCTTTTATCTCCGCTAGCGCCTCAGGGCAATTTCCTTCATTATCTTCCCGCGCCGATGTGCTCCGCTCGCGTTCGTGAGGCCGTATGTGTGACTGGATCGATCCGAAAGATAATCTGCCTGAAGAAAAGCAACTCGTCGCCATCCGCGTGCGCGGGCAGGTGCGATCCGCCTGTTACAACATCGACGACCGATGGTACGCCCTGGAGGACCTCGACCGGTGGCGGATGAACACGTCACCCTACTGGGAAATGGACCGGGCGTGGTACCTGAAGACTGAGCAAATTGAGGCCTGGTGCGAGAAAGCAGAGGCGTGAAGGTTTGGGAGAAGGGGAGAGGAGAGAGGAGTAACCGACGAAATTGCCGTTTGCACCGACCTCGGCGTTCTCTTCTCGCCCCTCCCCTCTCTCCTCAAAGGCGTCTCGCCGCCTCGGTCAGAGGGCAAGGCTATGCAACTTGAGTTGACTTATGGAAACGCGTAATTGGGTGATTCTTGTCGATCAGGACGACCTAGAGATCGGCACGGCGGAGAAGTTGATGGCCCACCGGGAGGGGCGGCTGCACCGGGCCTTCTCGATCTTCATCTACAACGCCTCTGGGCAGATGCTGCTGCAACAGCGCGCCGCGACGAAGTATCACTCCGGCGGGCTTTGGTCCAACGCTTGTTGCAGCCACCCCGCGCCCGGCTCCACCCTCAAAGCGGACGCGCACCGACGGTTGCAGGAGGAGATGGGGTTTACGTGCCCCCTCACGAAAGCGTTCGCGTTCACCTACCGCGCTGCCTTCGAGAACGGCCTCATCGAGCACGAGTACGATCACGTCTTCCTCGGCCGCTTCGACGGTACGCCGCAACCCGATCCAGACGAGGTCGGTGCCTGGAAGTGGATGGATGTGCCCGACCTCTACGACGACGTGCGGCGGCACCCCGAGCGGTACACCGCCTGGTTCCGGGAATGCCTGCTGCGCTTCGCCGCCTCCCTGCGGCTTGCTGAGGAGGCGTCCTGATGCAGCGCTGAGATTGCCGGGAAGGTCGGTCACGTCACAACACGGCTGGCTCCGCTAGTGGAATCGATAGGTCTCGCCGTTGGGCCAGCACTTTGCGTAGTAAGAGGAAGGGTTCTGCGCACCTACCACGCGACGGCTCGGAACGAGAGATGACCCGAAGCCTCTGTTGAACTGCCTGGATTATCCACGGCATCGGACGCCGCTGTCCCCCGCCCCTCGTCGTCTGTTTCTATAATCTCGGCCGTTCCACCCACGCCAGCGAGACGAAGGGTGTAACTGCGCAGAACGACGAGGATCAGCGGGTTGGGGCCAGCAATGTTGGATTCAGGTTGCGGCCGTCCGTCAATCCCGGTGCATCATTTTGCTAGCCTCGCGATGCACGGCGAAGAAGTCGCCTCCAGCATTCCGAACAAGGTACCCATTGCCCGTCAACAAGGCCTTCATCTCTAGTCGGTCGTCAAGCGACAGATGCTTGTGTTCTACAAAGAGGGCCAAGGGTGCATGTGAACTCAGGTTCACGCTTTTGAGTACTTCTAGATCGTGCCCCTCTGTATCAATATGAAGAAAATCAATCCTTGTCAGCCCATGTCGATGGAGTATTGCATCCAAACTCTCCACCTGCACCTCTGCCGTTAGGATATATGGCTCGAGCTTTCCATCCAAGTGTTCGACGATATGTTCGCGGTTGAAAGATCCCAGTTGATCATACCAGTGGGGCAGACCGGAAAGCGAACGCTTGGCGTCTTCAGACGCGTAGTAAAACGTTACGGTCCCCTCGGCCGTCCCAACCGCGACCTGATCTATGATGAATCTATCGCGGTCTCCGTAAATCGACTTGAGCCTGTCAACACAGTAGGGAACGGGTTCGATCAGAAGCCCTGTCCAATTTGCATTCTCCAAGAACAAAGTGCCGCAAGGATCACCCGTGACGCCGTCATTCGCGCCGACTTTGACGAAGACCGGGCGTTCCAACGATCTCGTTAACAGCTTGAGGAAACGTTCGAGTTGGTTGCTCTCCCACATGCGTCTGGCTCTGCGCCAAACACCAGCAGGGGACCGGGAAACGATTGGAAGTGCATTGATGGTCGATCTCAGTTTCTTCAGCATACTTCGTTTTCGAGTGAGGCTAACCGTCCAATATCGAAACCCATCGTCCAGATAGCACGCCGATTACCTTCGGCCCTGAGCGCTCAGCATCGCGCGCGGTGCAGGTCCGTAACCCATCTAATCAGTAAAGAATAAATTTCAGCGTGATGAAAAGCAAGCCCGCTCCTCACGCCGTCCGACTGTAGGCGGCCATCAAGCGGATGACTGTCTTCCGTGTAGGATATCACAAGTCATCGGAATTGAGCCGCTTCATCTTCCCTGCACGGTGTTTTGCAAGAGCCTCTTGCCCGAGGCGAGCCAATTCATCTTGAGACGCGTCGAAGGCCTGCGTCCATTTCCGCTCGGATTCGAGCTTGGCAAGGACGAAGGCCGCAAAAGCATCCTGCTCTTCTTCTGGAAGCGCCGAAGCCTCGGAGAAGGTCCGTTTAAGTAATTGCGTTATGTTGGATGCCTCGCGCTGATTCTCATCATTCGATTGGAGTCTGTCTGTGAAGCTTTGAGCGGGGCTGCAAACGGCTGCAAAGGACACGCTCGGCGTT
>JAHEMB010000315.1 GCA_024643915.1 Rhodothermaceae bacterium
GTCGGTCGCGTTCTTCGCCGAAGTGTCGATCATCGACTTCTTCACGGATACGCAGTGGACGCCGCAGTTCGTGGACAAGCATTACGGCATCTGGCCGCTGCTCTCGGGCACGTTGCTGGTTACGGTCATCGCCGCCCTGGTGGCCCTCCCGCTCGGCCTGGCCAGCGCCATCTACATCGGCGCCTACGCCCCCGAGCGGGCACGCCGCCTGCTGAAACCGGGCCTGGAACTGCTGGCCGGTGTGCCGACGGTCGTCTACGGCTACTTCGCCCTGACCTTCGTGACGCCGCTACTACAACTCATCATCCCGGGGCTCAGCGTCTACAACGCCCTCAGCGCCGGTCTGGTGGTAGGCATCATGATCATCCCGATGGTGGCGTCGCTGAGTGAGGACGCCATCCGGGCCGTGCCGCGGTCGCTCTCGGAAGGGGCCTATGCCCTCGGGGCCACCAAGATCGAGGTGATCCTACGGGTGGTGGTGCCGGGCGCCCTCAGCGGCATCATCGCCAGCTTCATCCTGGCCATCAGCCGCGCTATCGGCGAGACGATGATCGTGACGCTGGCCGCCGGCGCCACGCCCCACCTGACGCTCAACCCGGCCGAGTCCATCCAGACCATGACGGCTTTCATCGTGCAGGTGAGCCTGGGCGACACGCCGGCCGGCTCGCTCATTTACAAGAGCATCTTCGCCGTGGGCCTGATGCTGTTCCTGATGACCCTGGGCATGAACCTGCTGGCCAACCGCATCATTCGCAAGTACCAGGAGCGCTACTGATGCCCCCCGCCACCCCCGCTGTTTATTCCGAACGCCTTGAGCACCGCCGCCGCTTTGGTGTGGTGATGGCGTCGCTGTTTTTC
This sequence comes from Rhodothermaceae bacterium, assembly GCA_024643915.1. Lineage (GTDB taxonomy): Bacteria > Bacteroidota > Rhodothermia > Rhodothermales > JAHEMB01 > JAHEMB01. The sequence continues at coordinate 859 of JAHEMB010000315.1, forward strand.
CTGGCGACCTTGCTCAGCCTGCTCGTGCTCGTCACCCTCATCGTGGACGTGGTGGTGACGGGCTGGTCCTGGCTAGACGCCGACTTTCTGACCAGCTACCCGTCGCGTTTCGCCGAGCGGGCCGGCATCAAGAGCGCCCTCGTGGGTTCGCTCTGGATGATCGGGCTGACGGCGCTCGTGGCCGTGCCCATCGGCGTGGCCTCGGCCCTCTACCTCGAAGAGTACGCGGCGCGCGGCTGGTTCTTCCGGCTCGTGCAGGTCAACATCGCCAACCTGGCGGGGGTGCCGTCGATCCTCTACGGGATGCTGGGGCTGGCCCTGTTCGTGCGCTTCGCCGGCATGGGGCGCAGCCTGCTGGCGGGGGCCTTCACGATGGCGTTGCTGATCCTGCCGGTGATCATCATCAGCACCCAGGAGGCGCTGCGGGCGCTCCCGCAGGGCCTCCGCGAGAGCGCCTTCGCGCTGGGCGCCACGCGCTGGCAGGTCATCCGCAGCCACCTGCTGCCCATGGCCGCGCCCGGCATCCTGACAGGCGTCATCCTCTCGCTCAGCCGCGCCATCGGCGAGACGGCCCCCCTCATCATGATCGGCGCCCTCACCTTCGTCGCGTTCCTCCCGCAATCTGTGATGGACACGTTCACTGTGCTCCCCATCCAGATCTTCAACTGGACGGCGCGCCCCCAGGCCGAATTCCATGAACTCGCCGCCGCGGCCATCATCGTCCTGCTGGTGCTGCTGATGGGGATGAACTTGAGCGCCATCCTGCTGCGCAACTACTTCGAGAAATACCGCGCACAATGACGCCGGCATGCGCCCGTGCGCTGGCCACGCTGCCTTTCAGCCGCCGACCTTTTTCTGACGAAAACTGCCATGACTGATCGTTTACATCCTTCCGCAGTGCTCGCCCCCGCGCCCGATGCTGTCCCCGAGGCCGCTCCGGCCAAGATGGCGGTGCGCGACCTCGACTTCTGGTACGGCCCCAAGCAGGTGCTCAAGAGCATCTCGATGGAAATCCAGCCGAACAAGGTGACGGCCTTTATCGGTCCCTCAGGCTGCGGCAAGAGCACGCTGCTGCGCTGCCTCAACCGGATGAACGAACTCATCCCGGAGGCGCACCTCGAAGGAGAGGTCCTCCTGGATGGCCAGGACATCTATGGCGACGCTGACCCCGTGATGGTGCGCCGGCGGATCGGCATGGTGTTCCAGAAGCCCAACCCGTTCCCCAAGACTATCTATCAGAACGTCATCTGGGGGGCCGGCGTCAACGGCTTCAAGGGCGACAAGGATGCGCTCGTGGAGAAGAGCCTGCGCCAGGCCGCGTTGTGGGACGAGGTGAAGGACCGCCTCCAGGAGAACGCCTACAGCCTCAGCGGTGGCCAGCAGCAGCGCCTCTGCATTGCCCGCACGCTGGCCGTGGAGCCCGACGTGGTGCTGATGGACGAGCCCGCCAGCGCCCTCGACCCCATTGCCACGGCCAAGCTGGAGGAGACCATCATCGAACTCAAGAAACGCTACACGCTCATCGTGGTGACGCACAACATGCAGCAGGCTGCCCGCATCAGCGACACCACCGCGTTTTTCTATATCGGTGAACTCATCGAGATGAGCCAGACCGACGAGATGTTCACCCGGCCGCACCACCAGCGCACCGAAGATTACATCACCGGTCGTTTCGGCTGAGTTTGCCTGAATCTCTCCGCGCTGCCGAGCGTTTTTCAGAAACCCGGCGCTCTTTCTCCTTGCCCGTTTCCGCCATCGCTATGCCCGTACACCGCCACTTAGACGACGAACTGGAGATCCTCCGCAATCTGCTCCTTGAGATGACCACCATCGTCGACGAGCAGTTGGCCGAGGCCATCAATGCCGTCAGCACGTGCGACGTGGAGCTGGCTGCCCGGGTGCGCGCCAACGACGATGCCGTGGACGCGCTCGAAATTAAGATCGACCGCCAGTGCGAACGCATCCTGGCGCTCCAGACACCCGTCGCTATTGACCTGCGCCTGATCATCACGGCCATCAAGATCAACACGGACCTGGAGCGCATCGGCGACCATGCCAAGAACATGGCCAAGTACACCCCCCACCTCCAAGACTGTAAGGGCCTCATCGAGGGGACGCCCATCCTGAAGATGGCCGACGTGGCACGCCGCATCCTGCGCGACGCTCAGGACGCCTTCGTGCAGCGCGACCGCGTGCTCGCCCGCCAGGTGCTGGCCCGCGACCGCGAAGTAGACAGCCTCTACGACGAGACGTTCAGGTCCTTCGTCGGGCTCGTCAAGCAGCACCCGGACCGGGCCGCTGCCCTGGCCTATCTGGTGACCATGGCGAAGGCCATCGAGCGCATCGCGGATCACGCCAAGAACATCGCCGAGTCGGTGATCTTCCTGATCGAAGGCCTCGACATCCGCCACCGCGGCCTGCTGGAGCGCACCGCTGAATGAGCATGTTGCTGTTACCCGCTCTCTTCTCCCCGTATCGACGCGATACCGCTTTCGTCTGGCAATCGCCGGCCATCCTGGCGACTTCGTAAATGACGTATGGTCGAAGGGGTGGATTCATGAAGCTGCTTGTCCTGGGCGCTTCCGGCGGCTGTGGTCGCTGGTTCTGCCGCCTCGCCCTGGCACGCGGCCATCAGGTGCACGCCCTCGTCCGTCCCACGACCGTGTTTGACCCACCTGCCGGGACCGACGTGATCCGGGGAGATGTGCTTGCAGCAGGGATGCTCGACCGGCTCGTCGAGGAGTGCGATGCCGTGATTTCCGCGCTTGGGATCAAGCGGCAGGCGCCGTGGAATCCCTGGTCCGCCCTGGCCTCGCCGCCGGACCTTTGCACGCGTGTGGCCGAGTCCCTGGTAGCGGTGATGCCCCGCCATAACGTCCGCCGCGTTGTTGTCATCAGTGCGGCGGGTGTAGGAGGGAGCATCCGCCATGTGCATCCCCTCCTCCGGTGGATGATCCGCCACAGCACCATGGCGGCCTCGTATGCTGACCTGGCGGGGATGGAGGCTGTCCTTGCCGGCAGCGGGCTCGACTGGCTCGCCGTCCGACCGACCACCCTCACCGCCGGCTCCCCGACGGGGAAGGTCCGTGTCGTCGAACACTACGGTCTGACCTCGCGCATTGCGCGAGGCGATGTGGCCGCGTGGATGCTGAATGCCCTCGAAGGACCGGAGCTGTTTGAGGCGCGCACCCCGATGATAAGCTCGTGACGCATTTCCGCACACCGTACAGCGTTGATGCCTATCTGCCGGACATTCTACGCACCGCCGCCTCGACTTTTGCATCCCAGGAGCAGGCCCGAATGCCCGATTGGAGCCCCGTGCGGCCCGTCTGAGCGCATAGGTCGCCGAAGTCGACAGAAAAATTCGCGGGTGCTTGAAAAGGTTTTCATAAATCGCCTATATTAAGAGCCCGATCTGAAAAGGTTTTCAGGATTTGGCTGCCTCCCCTCTGCGCCGGCGTGCCGCCTTCCGTATCCGCCCCCTCCCTTTTCGATGGGCGGAGCCCCGCTGTGACGGCTCCTCCGGACCTGGTGAAGCCGCATGCTTGCGTCGGCTTGGCTGGCTGTTTACCCCCCTGAAGCCGGGACGTGCCGGCTTCTGTAATTATGGAGGCAATGATGGCAATGCGCCCGTCCCTTACCGTTCTCATCACTTCTTTCACGTTGGTGCTGGTCATGCTGGGGGGCCGCGTGCAGCAGGCCACAGCCCAGTGTGCTGCCCTGCCAGGCTGCGTCCTGGTCTGGTCCGACGAGTTCGACGGCACGGAGGTCGATCTCGCCAAGTGGACGTTCCAACTCGGCGACGGTAGCGAGGTGGGCCTGCCCGGTGGCTGGGGCAACAACGAACTGCAGTACTACCAGGCTGAGAACGCAACGGTGGCCGGCGGCTTCTTGACCATCACTGCGAAAGAAGAGTCGATGGGCGGCCTCGATTACACCTCGGCGCGGATGCGTACACTAGGCAAGGGCGACTGGACCTTCGGGCGCATGGAGATGCGTGCTAAGATGCCCATTGGGCAAGGATTCTGGCCGGCCTTCTGGATGCTCTCGTCCGATCCCTCCATCTATGGCCCCTGGGCGGCCAGCGGCGAGATTGATATCATGGAGTACATCGGTAGCGACCCCGATCGGATCTTCGGCACGATCCACTACGGCGCTTCGTTTCCAGGAAATGTCTTTTCCTCTACGGACTACTTCCTGCCCAGTGGCACCTTCAACGACGGCTTTCACGTGTTCGCCATGGAGTGGGAGAACGGTGAGATCCGCTGGTACATCGATGGCGTTGAGTTTGCGAGCCGGGACAGCTGGTTTTCCACCGGCGGCCCCTTTCCGGCGCCCTTCGACGTTGATTTTCACTTGCTGCTGAACCTGGCGGTCGGCGGCAACCTGCCCGGGCCGCCGGACGGGACTTCGGTCTTTCCTCAGGAAGTCGTGGTCGACTACGTACGGGTCTATCAGGTGCCCAACGACCCGCCCACGGTGGTGATCACCAGCCCGACGGCAAGCGACGTCATCACCCCCGGGGAAGATCTGACCATCACCGT
>JAHEMB010000316.1 GCA_024643915.1 Rhodothermaceae bacterium
CTTCTGAAACGCCTCGGCCGGGGCGTTACAGACGGCGCAGACGGCCGGCTAGAAGTCGCGGGCCGCGTAGCCGCATTCGCTGCACACGTACGTGACGGAGTCCTCCGCCTGCACCTTTTCGAGCGCCACGTCCTCGGCGATGATGCCCATCTTGAGCATCGCCGTGCGCGGGAGGATGGTGCTCATGGCTTGCTCGACGATGCTGGTGGTGATGACCGAGTGGCCGCGCTCCATCGCCCAGCGGTGGATGGTGGTGCGTGCGATGCCGCGCGCGAAGTCGGGGGCGCGGTCGAGGATGCGTTTGGCCGGTTCGAGCCAGGTCATCGTCTCCTCGGCGCGCACGTCGGTGGGGGGCGTGTAGCGCTGGCTGGAGAGCAGGACGTTGCAAGGGACGAGGCGCAGCAGGTTTTCGGTGTTGCTGCCGATGTCCATGTCTTCGTCGCTGTGGACGCCGATGCGGCCCAGGACGAGGAGCCACGGCTGCTCGCGGCGGACGTATTGCAGCATTTTCTCGAACGCCTTGCCATCAAGCAGCGTGATTTTGAGGTCGTAGTCTTCTTCCTGCGCGATGCGGTGGGCCACCTCCAGGTGCGACTGGTAGATCTTCGCCAGGCCCGTGTCGATGACTTCTTCGTGCAGCTTTTCCTGCTCCTTGAACTTGAAAACCTTGGAGGCTTTCTCCGTCAGCACGTTGACGATACTGTTGAACATCGCGTAGTGCAGGTAGGGATCGTAGACCGAGACGGCTTCGACCTGTTTGCCCAGCGCCTTGCCGAGGGCGATGGCCGTCCGCAGCCCTGCAAACGACTCCGGGCTGCCGTCGATGCCCACGACGATGCCGCCGCCCTCGACGTGCCCTACCTCGCCGTCGCCGCCATAGCTGAGTTGTTCTTCGATGGGAGCGGTGTTTTTGACGACGAGCACATCCGTCTTGACCCGGCGGACGACGCGCTCGGTGACGCTGCCGAGGACGCTGTCCCGCACGGCGCCGAGCCCGAGGGCGCCCATCACGACGAGGTCGTAGCCGCTCTCCTCGATGTCCTTGACGATGATCTTCCAGTTCTTGCCGTCATACATCTTGGGCTCGAACGGCAGGTTTTCCTCCTTGCACCGCTCCTCCATCACGACGAGGTACGAGTCCGAGATCAGCTCCAGCCCCATCGTGATGAGCGTGTCGTGGACCTTCCGCTGCTTCTCCATTTCCCCTTCCACGAGGTACTCCTCGGGCAGGGTGAACTCCATCTGCTTGAAGCGGTAGTCGTGCATCCGCGCAGCGTAAGCGTGGCTGCCCACCAGGCTCGACCCGAACCGCTTGGCGAAATCGACCGCCACGTCGATGCTCGTCATCGAGTGCTCCGAGTTATCGACGGGAACGAAAATCGTCTCGTACATGCTTTCTGTGGGTTGACTGCGTCAGTAAATGAGGGCGATGCGGTCGTGCACGTAGCGCAGCCGCTCGGCGACGTAGCGCAGCGTCGCCGCCTTTTCGGTATCAACTTCAGGCGCCGCCGCTGCCACGGCCAGCAGGGCCGCTTGCAGCGCTGCGCCGCAGGATGTCGCGAGGGTTTCTTTCTCCGCCGCCTCCAGTTCTTCCATAAACCGTATCACCTTGAAGCGCGCCCTCACGAGCGCGTTGCGCGCGTCGCTGCCGAGGGGCAAGCCGGCGATGAGCCTGCCCAGCCGCGTCACTTCAAGCTGGAGGATCGGCGGCGCCATCTGCCGGTACGCCGACCAGCTCAGGTATTGGATCTCGTTCTCGACCATCGGGTCAGGCCGGCGTGTGGCGGTGGAGGGTGCCAGGGCTGATCGCTTCCGCCATCTGCCCCAAGCCCTTGTATTTGCGGCGGAACTCGGCGGGGTCCTGGGCGATGGTCTCCATCGAGAAGCGCGGCAGCAGTTCCTCCAGCAGCCGGTCCATCTCTTCGAGCGTCAGCCAGCCGTTCTCGCGGTATGCCAGGACGAGATGGTAGTCCGTCTCGTCGCCGCGCGCGATGTGGCGAAAGGCCACGCTGTACGGGTCAAAATGCAACACCCGCAACCGCCCAGCGCTGCCGTTGAGGAATGCCGTATCGGCGGGCCGGTGGCGCGCGGCATGGCCCTCGGGCAGGGGGATCAGGTCACCGGGATCCTCCGCAAAAACGGCCGCGCCCAGGTCCTCCGCGACCTGCTCTACTGCCGCGTCGAAAGCCGGGCGATGGGCCGCCTCCACGTCAGCGCAGTAGAGGATCTCGTCGGTCCAGCGCAGCCACCCCTCGAAAACAAGGGACGTCTCGCCAACGAGGTACAGCGTCGCGGGCCGGTCGAACGTTTCGGCAAGGCAGCGCACAAAAGCGCGCAGGGTATCTTGGTCGATAAAAGTCGGCATCAGTCGTCGGTTACGGGCACGATGGCGTCCACGGGGCACGCCACCAGGCATTCCTCAAAATCACAGCAGGTGAAGTCGATCACGTAGATCGGCTCGGCGGGCTCGATGGCGCTGATGGGGCACTGCTCCACGCACTCGTCGCACCCGGTGCAATCGTCGGTGATGCGATACGCCATGCTTCTATTTGGCGAATTGCTACTTCATCGGGCTTCCCCAAACGTAGCATGATGCGTGAAACGTGAAACGTGAGGGTGCCCTATTGAAACGCGCCAGCGAAGCACCCTCACGTTTCGATTTCACGCATCACGTTTCACTGCTTTCAGCTTCTTCAGGGCCTCCACGTCCACCTTGCCGCCGCCCTCGTTGACGGTGTTGTCCGAGCGTTTGCCGGGGTAGCGGCGCTTGGGCGTCTTGTCCTTGTAATCGATCACCCAGAAGCAGTAAGCGTACGGGTACATCGTCTGGACGACGTGGAAGGGTTCGTACTCGAAGAGGCGGCGCATGGCCCACGAGAAGCGGTAGCGCGGGTCCTCCGGCGTGATGACCTCCACGAGGCAATCGACCTGGAAGCTGACGAAGACGGGCGCATTGCCGGTCCAGAGGACCGAAGCGAGCGGGTTTTCGCAGAGGTTTTTGAAGGTCGAGCCCTCGAAGATTTCCAGCAGCCCCAGCCGGCGCCAGTCGATGTGGTCAGGATTATTGTAGAACTCGCGCGCCGTGCCGATGCGCAATTCGCGCGTCTCGTTGACGGCGTGCGGCGGCAGCTTCTCGATCTCCGCCACCGCGTCCTCGACGAGCTTCAGGTAGTGCTCGATGTGCTCGTCCTTGGGCGTAAACCCGACGCCTTTGTTGGCAAGGTTCGGCACGGGCGAATCGGTCTGCCATGTGCCTACCACCGGCAAGTGGCCGGCGTTGAAGGCCACGTACTCGTCGCGCTCGATGGCGTCGTAGATGCTGTGCTTGTAATCGAGCTGCCAGCGGACGAATTTGGACGGCAGTTCCTTCACCTCGAAGGACTGCGAGTGGCCGTTCTGGTTCAGGCGCGCGGTATCGCCGAGGACCTGGACCTGCTGCGTGAGGGTTTTGACGTCAACTGCTTCCATGTTATCAGGGCTTAGTTAAGGGGTTCGGGTGCTTTTCAGGGGGCGGGGCGTTCCCGCGAAGCCGGTCTGCTCGCAAAATGCTTGCGGAGGCGTGCGAGGGTGGCCGGGCCACTCACGCCGTCGATGCTTATGCCTTCTTTCTTTTGAAATTTGGCTATCGCTAGGGGAAGTTGCGCATCAAAGGTATCGTTTAGCGAGCCCTCGTACAAGCCCAGCGCCTTGAGCATCTGCTTGACCTGCTTCACGCTGATGCGGGCCTTGCGTAGATGATCGCGTGAGAAAAGCTCCTGCATCTTGAGCTTCTGCATGTCCGGCGTATCTTCCGCGCGCTCTTCCCATGAGCCCAAGAGTTCTTTCCTGGAAGCACGTTGCGGCTCAGCTTCCTGCTCCTCTTGCTCCTGCATCTGTTCCAGCGCGTTCAGCAGATCTCTGTTGAGCGACTCGACCTTCTCCTCCACCTTTCTGATTTCCTCTCTGAGCGTCTTCAATGAGAGCTCGATGTCGGCAGCGTTAGACTCCTGCCTGCCGGGCCCCATGTGCCGCAAGAAAGGAAGGGTGGCGGCGAGGAGCGCCGCGAGAAACCAGTAGAGGGCCTGCCCACGCAAACCTGCCTCCTCGACGAAAAAGAACAAGTAGCCGCAAACCGACAGGGCAACAGCCGAGAACGCCAGGCCGAGAAGCATCAAAGCACGGCCCCGCTGCTCCGCTGTCGATTTATTCTCCGTGGACTCCATGTTCTCCTGACTCGCTACTAGCCGATATGACGGGGATAAGTGTGCCGCGTATTCCTGAAGCGCTACGCTGAGGGCGACGAAGGTGAAGACAAAGGCCTCTCTGCAAAAGCCGCCGGACGGTCCATGCCCGAGAGTGCGCCGGACATTATTTCCTCGGAGATGAGGCCGGCGCCGTTGCTGCGGGCGTAAGCCTCGACCCCCTTCCGCACTTTCTCGCGGATGAAGGCGATGGGGATACGGTCGAGGCGGGCGCGGGCCTCGGCGCTCCAGGCGAGGGGCTGCGCGGCGAGGGGCACGCCGGTCGGTTCGTGCGGGCAGGCGGGATCCTCTTGCAGCACGTCGCCAAAGGCGGCGTAGGCGCGGCAACGGCAGCCGCCGCACAAGGTAGCGAATTCACACCGCCCGCACCGCCCTTTTAGTTGGCCCACGTCGCGGAGGTCTTGCAATAACGGCGCCTCCTGCCAGATTTCGGTGAGGGACGATTCGAGGACGTTGCCAGCGACGGCGGTCATGTAGGGGCACGGCGTGAGGTCGCCCTCGGGGGTGAGGCGGGCGTAATGCGTGCCGGCCATGCAGCCGCCGCTCTCCAGCCCCCCCTGCCCGGTCGCGTAGGCGATGCGCTTGAACTGCGGCGCGCACTTCGAGCGGACGAGCATGGGCCGGTAGTCCGCCTGCGCCTCCACCAGGTGGGTCAGCATGGCCTCCGTCGCGGCGGGCGAGAGTTCGGTCATGTGCGCGCCCCGGCCCGTCTTGACGAGGAAATACAGGTTGAACGACCATGCGCCTTTCTCGCGAGCGAAATCGAGGAGGGCGGGGATCTCGTCGTAGTTCTCCTCCATCACGGTCGTCTGCACGAGCACCTGGAGGCCGTGGCGGCGGCAGATCTCCAGGGCGCGCACCGAATACTTCCACGCATCCGGCCCGCCCCGAAACGCATCGTGCCGGGCGGGGTTGATGCTGTCGAGGCTGATGCCGACGCCCTTCACCCCGCATTCGACCATCTTGGCGGCGACGTGGTCGTTGACGAGGACGCCGTTGGTGCCCATCACTACCCAGATGCCCTTTTCGGTGGCGTAGCGGGCGATGTCGTAGATGTCGCGGCGCAGAAGCGGCTCGCCTCCGGTGAGGATGAGCATCTCGGTGCCGAGGGTCTTCATCTCATCGATCAGGGCGAGGCATTCGTCCG
>JAHEMB010000317.1 GCA_024643915.1 Rhodothermaceae bacterium
GCCGACGTCACCTGCGACGGCCGACTCGACCTGCTCGTGGCGACCATCGACCGGGGCACACTCGTCCTTTTCGAGGGCACAGGGGTGGATGCGGCCGGGGTGCCCGGCTTCCGCTTCGTCACGGACGAGTACCAGGGAATTGCCATCATCGGCGGGTTCGGTAAGGCAAGGGCGGCGGCGACCCGGCACGGCGCCAACGCCATCACCCTGGCCGACCTCGACGGTGACGGTGACCTCGACCTCCTCTGGGGAGACTTCTTCTCCCCCAGCCTCTATTTCATTGAGAACACGGGCACCTGCGAGACGCCCACCCTGGTGCTCGCCTCCGAGACCTTCCCCCTCGTCGACCCCATTCAGACGACCGGCTTCAACGCGCCTCGTCTGGCCGATCTCGACGCTGACGGTGACCTCGATCTGTTTGTGGGCGTGCTGGGAGGGGCCTTTACACCGGGGCGCAGCGCGGCGGACAACTTCTATTTCTACGAGAACACGGGCGCCGCGCAGTTCACCCGTCGCACCAGCCGTTACCTCGCGAATTTCGACGTGGGGAAAGACGCTGCCCCCGCCCTTGGCGATCTCGACGGCGACGGCGACCTCGACCTCCTCGTCGGCAACGAGCTGGGGCTGGGCGACGTGCTGACGGCGCACCTTGCGCTGGTCCTCAACGAAGGCACGCCGCAGGCGCCCCGCTTCCGGTTCACCCTGGAGAACTTCGAGGGGCTGGACCGGGAGCGCGCCAACCTCACGCCTGCCCTCGGCGACCTCGACGGCGACGGCGACCTCGACCTGCTGGCGGGCGGGTTTGACGGCAGCGTGGCTTTTGCCCGCAACGACGGCGACCTCGGCCCTTCGTTCGTCCTCGTCGATTCGGCGCTCGTCACCATCCCGCGCGGCAACTTCACCGCCCCCGCCCTCGCCGACATCGATGCCGACGGTGACCTCGACCTGTTCGTCGGCGAGGCGTCGGGTACGCTCAACTTCTACCGCAATACGGGTACGGCGCAGCAGGCGGTTTTCGCGTTGGAGACGGAAAGCTTCCAGGACATCGACGCGGGCGAGCGCAGCCACCCGGCTTTCCACGACCTCGACGGCGACGGCGACCTCGACCTCCTCGTCGGCACCCAGCTCGACGGGCTCCTCGTCTACCGCAACGACGGCACGCCTCAGGAAGCGAACTTCGTGCCCGCCGACGGCTTCGACCTGCCCGCCCTCATCGCCCCCGCCCTGGCCGATCTCGACGGCGACGGCGACGCCGACCTGCTTCTGGGCAGCGAGCGCGGCGGCCTGCTTTTCTACGAAAACCGCGCCGTGGTGACGGCTGTGGTGGAGACGCCGCCCGAAGTGCCCTTCCGCCTGGCCGTTTTCCCCAACCCGTTCCGCGACGCCGCTTCCTTCCAGTTTTCCCTCTCCGTCCCCTCGGAGGTGCGCCTCGAAGTCTACGACGTGCTCGGGCGTGAGGTAACCGTGCCGGTGAAAGCGTTCATGGCGGCGGGCGAGCACACGGTCCGCTTCGACGCGGCAGGGCTGCCGGCGGGCGTCTATTTCTACGCGCTCACGGCCGGGACGCAGCGGCACGGCGGGACGCTCGTGAGGGTGCGGTAAGGAAAAATCCTCGTGGCTGTGCGGCGTAAGAAACCAACCATTCGTGCAAGTAAGGAGCAAGCAATGACTGCCGTACAGGAACTCAACGAAGGCTTGAACGCGCTTCTCGAGCAGGAGCGAGAAGCTATGGCGGCTGCCCTTCTCGAAGAAATGGAGGCGAAAGCGTGGGACGAGCAGATTGAGGCTGATGCGAAGGCCGGGAAGCTTGATACGCTGATCGAGAAGGCCAAGCAGGATCATTGTGCCGGGCGTACAACCCCGCTGGTGTGAGACATTTTGCCTCACCTAGTTTCTGGTAGTATTACCGTCGGCTCCCGGCAGAGCTACAGCGCACCGCCGATAAAAATTATCCGCTTTTGGCTGACGACCCGTATCACCCGTCTTTGCATTTCAAGAAAATTAGGGATGATTTCTGGTCTGTTCGTGTTGGGCGCCGTTATCGCGCCTTAGCTACGGTGGAGGAAGGGGATTTTGTCTGATTCTGGATCGGTCCTCATGCCGAGTATGAACGGCTGATCAGATAAGGGGCGCTCGGAAATGCGTCTGTTGTAACAACGTTACGCTGCGCCGGGCTATTCTGTCGCTGCACCCCGTTCGTATGTCAGCGGGCAGCAGGCTCGCTCCCGACGACAGCGGAGCATCCGAAGAAACAGCACGATGAACGACAGCAGCGACCTACTAAAAGGCCTCCTGGCCGGCGCCCTCGGCGGCGTAGCCGGAACGGTTGCCATGCGCCTCTACTGGCAGGCCGCCACGGCCCTCGCCGGCGAGGACCCGCGCACCCTCACCAGCGAAGACGCCCCGCATGCGCTCGACGAGATGTCGGTAACGGGCGGGCAGCACACGCAGGAAGACGAAAGCTCGACGGCGGCGGTGGGCCGCATCGCCTACGAAGCCGTGACGGATGAGGAGCCGGATGACGAAACTATAGAGACGCTCAGCCAGTCCGTTCACTGGGCCTTCGGGCTGGGCACCTCGGCCCTTTACGGCGCCGTGCGCGGCCCCGTCGGCCCGCTCGATGCCGAGGGCGGCCTCGTCTTCGGCACCGCCGTCTGGGCCCTCGGCGACGAGCTGATGGTGCCGCTCCTGGGCCTCTCGAAAGGGCCGACGGCCTATCCCCTCACGCAGCACGCCCACCGCTTCGGCGCCCACCTCGCCTTCGGCCTGGCGACGGCGGCGGCCACGCAGGCCCTCCTCGGCCTCGCCCGCCCCCACACCACCCGCCGCTTCGCCTGGAAGACGGCCAAGACCTACCTCAAGTGGAAAGCCGTCAAGGCCGGCGCCAAGGTAGCGGGCCGCGCGCTCGCGAAGATGCAAGGCTGAAAAGGTGTGGACGTTTGGAGGTATGAACGTGTGGACGACCTGCGATCTGGAACCCTCGTCCACACCTTCACACGTCCACACGTAAAGCTCACCAGTTATCGCCGCTAATGATGTCGCCGAGGATGCCGGTGCCGCCGAGGCCTTTCTTCTCGCCTTTGCCCCGACCGATGCGGGCGGCGGCGTGGATGCGGTCTGCGAGGCGGGAGAAGGGCAGGCTCTGGAGGTAGACGAGCCCCGGCCCCGTCAGCTTCGCCAGAAAAAGGCCCTCCCCCCCGAAGAGCGCATTCTTGAAGCCGCCGATGAACTGGATGTCGTAATCGACGGAGGCGTCGAAGGCGGCCAGGCAGCCGGTATCGACGCGGAGCGTCTCGCCGGGGCCGAGCTGGCGCTTGACGATGGTGCCCCCGACGTGGACGAAAACAAGCCCGTCGCCGGTGAGCTTCTGGAGGATAAAACCTTCGCCGCCGAAGAGGCCCGCCCCCAGCTTCTTGGTGAAGGCCACGTCGATGTCGATGCCGCGCGCGGCGCAGAGGAAAGCGTCCTTCTGGCAGAGGAACGCCCCGCCGTGGTCGCTCAGATCGAGGGCGATAATTTTGCCCGGGTAGGGCGCGGCGAAGGCCACGTGGGCCTTGCCCCCGCCGTTGTGCATGAAGGTGGTGATGAAAAAGCTCTCGCCCGTCACCATGCGTTTGAAGCCGCTAAACAAGCCGCCCTCGGCATTCGTCTGCATCTCCACGCCGTCGCCCATGTACATCATCGCCCCGGCCTCGGCCCGCACGCCCTCGCCGGGGTCGAGTTCGATTTCGACGAGTTGCATGTCGTCGCCGTAGATTTTGTAATCAATCACGTCAGCCATAGTTGCCTCCTGATCTCTGATGCTTTACTTCGTCGGTTGACGGAGCAAAATTAACAGGTAGCGGGGACGATGTACAGGGCGAAGTGTTGCGGCTCGATATGCATCAAAGAAAAGCTAAAGCATGAAGAAGCCCGGTGCCTACCGTACGGCAGGACCGGGCTTCTTCTGGGGCTTACCGTGCTGCGTTACATCGGAGGCAATGTTTTACAGCACACGCAACCCGGTACCGGCGAGGGAGTGCGGTAGGCCGGACTGCGTTTTTCGCACGCACCTCTAGAGAACGAGTCCGTTTTCAGAATTTGCGCGGGGTCGGATCAATCGTTACAATTCAGCCGGAAAAAACTGCTCAAAGCCCCAAAATAGCTGAGGGCACCGGCGATCTCGTTGCGCGATCGATCGCCGGTGCCCTGCAACCACTCATCGGAAGACACGCCCTCCCCTACGGGACGCGGGGCGCGACGGTTACAGCGAGCCCCAAGAAATCTGCGAGGGGCGCGAAAAGTGCCCTACGGCGCCAGGCGCTCGACCAGCCACACGCCTTCCTCGGCACGCCGGTAGCGCAAGCGGTCGTGCAGGCGGCTCGGGCGGCCCTGCCAGAACTCGACGGCTTCGGGGCGCACGCGGTAGCCGCCCCAGTACGATGGGCGCGGCACGGATTCGTCTGGAAAGCGTGCTTCGGCTTCTTCCAGGCGACTTTCGAGGACGTCCCGCCCGGCGATGACGCGACTCTGGGGGGAGGCCCATGCACCCAGCCGGCTCCCGCGCGGGCGAGACCCGAAATAGGCATCCGAATCTCTTTCGGCTACGCGCTCGACCTGGCCTTCCACGCGCACCTGCCGCTCCAGCACACCCCACCAGAAGACGAGCGCGGCCCAGGGGTTCGCCTCTAGCTCCTGCGCCTTGCGACTCTCATAGTTCGTGTAGAGCGCGAAGCCGTCGGCGTCGAAGCCTTTCAGCAGCACGATGCGGGCCGAGGGGTGGCCCGCCGGCGAGGCTGTCGCCAGCGTCATAGCGTTCGGATCCAACACCTCTGCCGCTAGGGCCTCGTCGAACCACCGGCGGAACTGCGCGATGGGGTCGGCCTCGGCGCTGTCCTCGTTCAAAGCCTGCCGCGCATACTCGCGCCGGAGCGCAGCCAGATCTACATTCATGGGAGATGGTTGTCGGTTGCCAGTTGAGGAATAGAAAATAGGAAAAGAAAAACCGACAACCGACAACCCACGACCCTTCACACGATCCGGTCCGGGTCGGGCGCGATGACGGGGCCGCGATAGCTGAAGACTTTTTGCAGGAGCCGGATGACGGTGGCCGATTGCTTGCGGGCGTACCACTGGTCGGCGGCGCGGCGCGCGCCCAGGCCATAGGTGGGGTACGGGTGGATGGTGTCGGCGATCTGCCGGAGCGAGACGCCGTTGCGCATTGCCAGGGCGTATTCGCAGATCAGATCGCCCGCCGAGGCGCCGAGGATGGACGCGCCGAGGATCTTGCCGCTCCACTTTTTGGCGAAGACCTTGATCCACCCCGTCGTCTCACCCTCCGTCACCGCGCGGTCGATCTTCTGGTAGGGGAACCAGTAGATTTCAAACGACGCACCGTCCTCTT
>JAHEMB010000318.1 GCA_024643915.1 Rhodothermaceae bacterium
CGCGTGAAACGCTGCTTCGAGATCACGAAGGAGAGCCTCGCGCGCGTCGTCTGTGAGGGCGCCGATCGGGCCGTCGAGGGGAGAGCTGGCCGCCTGCCGCTGCACCATTTCCTGAACGGAAGGAAAGCGTACGCTTGTGATGCCGATGGCGACGTGGACCTTGCCGAAGCCGGCGGCTTGCACCAGGGCGCGGAGCTGCTCCCTATCCCACGAGGGGAAGGGCAAGCGCATGAGGGTGGCGGCCTCCTCACCCGCGTGACGCGATAGCACCTCGGCGGCGAGATGATAGGTCGGGTTGTGGGCGAGGGATCGCCACGCGCTCAGCGCGAGCCGGCCCTGCGGAGTCAGCACACGGTGCATCTCCCCCAGCGCTACCCCGACGTCAGGGAAAAACTGAACGGCCTGCTGGCAAAACACTACGTCGAAACTGCCGTCGTCGAAAGGCAGGTTGGTGGCGTCGCCCTGTCGCCACGTCACTTCCGGCTGGCTGCCGGCGGCGGCGGCCTGCGCGGCGGCTAGCATGCCCGCACTGGCATCCAGGCCCACGAGACGACCGCTGATGCCCACGCGCGTGGCCGCCCGCCGCGCCACGATGCCGGTGCCGCAGCCCACATCAAGCACGCGCTCGCCGGGCCTCAGCCCCACCCCTTCAATGAGCCGATCCGTCGCCTGGGTGAAAAGCGCAGGCACCAGATAGCGCTCGTACGCCTCAGCGCTGCGTTTGTCAATTTGCCAGCTCGCTTTCCCCTGCTGATCCGTCATGGTGTTGCGTTCCCCATCCAATTTGTGGTCGGTGCCAGGCAGTCTACACGCCACGCGCCGGATTAGCAAGCTCCAGTTTCGCCCAAAGAAAAAGCGGGTCCCCTGTTGGACAGGCAACCCGCTCGGAACAGTCAAGCTCCTCCATGCTAATCCTTACGCGGCGAAGGTAGAGGCGCGGGGGTGGCCGGGTCCTTGGGCTGTGAGGTGACCAGGCGCTCGCGGAGGCTCGCGCGGGCCTGCTCCAGCAACTCCGCCGTCTCGTTCACCGCCCGCCCCATCGCGAAAGCCACCTCGGGCAGGGCCATCTCGAACTCGTCGTGCATCACCAGCACGTGACGGCTCTCCGGCTCCAGCGCGAGCGTCTCCTCGGTATCGAGCAGAGAAATCTCGAAATCGACGGGCTCCTGACTGGGGGTGACATCCTCCCACGTCAGGTATTCGTCAGGCTGATACCAGTCCCAGAACCACTCCTGCGTATCAAACGTCTCAGGATCGGGCGGCAGGGGTGCATCGAGCGAGATGGCCTTTTCGTGGCGATATTGCTTCTGCCGACGGACGAGGCCGCGCAGGGAGCGATAGAGGGTGCTCATCAGCCAGGCACGCAGGCCCATCTTCTCAGGCACCCGGTCGCGCCGCTGCCACGCCTGCAAGAGCGCCTCGCCCACCACTTCCTCGGGCGTGAAATCGTCGCGATGCAGGTCGCCCTGCCGCACGTAGTACGTGAGATCATGGCGGGCAGCCTTTAGCAGGGTCTGCATGTGCGCCTCGACGTGCTGCCGGAATGCGTCTTCGTCACCGTCGTGGAGAGCGCTGCGCCAATCGGTCTGCCCGTTGGTGGGGGAATGCGTCTGTGCCATGTTGGTCTGTCCTTCCGGTCTCGTTGCGAGGATGTTGTATTCTAACAACAAGGCTGCAACCGGGTTTGGGCGACCGTTAGACGAGCACGTAACTTTACCCGAGAGCCGGAGGGCAGCACACGAGAAAAGCGACCGCAACAAAAAAGGCGTGCCGCCGGGAAGCGACACGCCTTTCTTTGATCACGGAAAATAGCGATCAGAGGATATTCTCATAGAACCGGAAGCGTTGCGCACTGATGCTGTAGTCACGCTCCGGTGTCACCGAGCGCAGGCCGTTGGCCCAGTCAGGGTGGCTCTTGCCCAACATCGACTGCTCACTGTAGAAGTGGCGCGTGTTGAGAGAGAACGGGCGGAACTTGGGATGATAGTGACGCACCGTGTGCGCGATGCTCAGGGCTCGCTGCCAGCCCGGCACTTTCGACTGCGGCGTGAGGCCGCTGTAAAAGTTGCGCGTGCGCGTTTCCGGATTAAAGGCGCTGAACTGGAACGGGTCGAGGACGACGTCCTGGTAATTCACCTGGCCGCGATACTGCGTCTCGACGCGGTTGCGGACCACCCAGGCCACCAATTCCTGTTCCTCCGGCTTCTTCGTCTCAGAGAAAATGCAGCGGGCAAGCCACAGCGTCTCCGTATCGATCTTCTCTGCCGGAAGGATGGGGAGCTTCTTCGGGTGGTACAGCGCCTCGTCTATGATGGCCGGCGTCTCGGTATCGGCCTTGTTGGCCTGAGTCGTTTTGGTCTGAGCTTTCTGTGAGGGAAGGATGGCGCTCGAAAGCGTATTACCCAACAGTTCGCCCTGAAATGCGAGTGCGAAGGTAAAGACCAACAGCAACGCAACGAGGGCATATCCGATGGTTTGTAACTTCCTCATGAGCCTCCTAAGTAGGTGAATAGGTCTCTACTAGCCTGGCTGCAAAACGCTATCAGCGCAAACACCCTGTTACCAACGGCTTTGTTACAGGCACCGTACCCGGTGTTGGAAAGCTTAGACGGTTTCGGTAATCCGGCTGTTTCCGGGTTCACGCTGTTTTGAAGTTTCGGCGTTTTATGCGCTCGCCTTAAGGGAATCAAACATTTTGCCAACCTTAAGACCCCTTAAAACAAAGAGTTCACCGATCCTTCAAGTAATCTTAATAAAGTCCATTTGGGTACCATAATCAAGTGAAATGTATTGTTTATTTGGTATGCAAAAGAAATTACAACTGTTATGGGCAACTCCCTTGTCCCATTATACGCGCTCGCCTGTCTTCTCATAAGATCGTTCGCTGACCATTAAGGCAAACACCTAGCCCGCCTCGTCAAGCGCGCTGATCACCTCTCCCTCATCCCGCGCCTCTTCGATCTGTTCCAAAATCTCTTCCAGAAAAGCCGCCGCGTCTGTTTCGGGATGCCAGTGAACTTGCCTTGTGCTGCCTCGCTGCGTGTACATCCAGTGCGATAGCACGCGGATCTCGTCGGCTTCTTGCTTAAAGTAGCGATCCGGCGTAACTCCCCCCTCTTCGAAGTGCAGCTTCAACGTATCCCGCAACCGCTCGACCTCTTCCGCGGATGGCTGCCGCGGGAACGTCAGCATTTCTACAAAACGGCCGTAGCGAATAAGAAAAAGCTGGGTAGTGGCGTCCACCCCCGGCAGGATAAGGACGGCGTTATGGTCGAGGACGGAGGCTGCGATGACCTGCTGGCGGTCCAGCATCCGCTTAAGGCGCCGGTGCCAGTCCCTGAACTGGGCGGCCTGCTCGAAGTCGAGGGCAGCGGCGGCGGCTTGCATCGACACCTCTAAGTCCGCGAGGACGTCGGCACCGTCGCCGATGAGGAAGGCACGTACACGCTGGACCTCCTCGTCGTAGCGCGCCGCGACGGCGGGGTCTTCGCAGGGCCCATCACAACGCTCCATCTCGGCATAGAGGCAGCGCTTGCCGTGACGGAAGGTGTCGTCGTCGCACTCGCGCAGGCGGAAGAAGCGGTTAACGAGCTCGACGACGAGTTCGGCCTGCCGCCGCCCCCCGAGTGGCCCGAAATACGCAGCGCCGTCGTTCATCACGTAGGACGTCCACGAGAGGCGCGGATAGGCCTCGCTCGTATCTAGCCGAAGGAAGGGCCGGTTGCGGTAACGCCGCTGCGCCCGGTTGAAACGCGGCAGGTGCTGCTTGATCAGCTTCGACTCAAGCAGGAGCGCCGCCAATTCCGACCCTGTCTCCTCCCACGTCACATCGCGCACCGCCGCCACGAGCTTCCGCAGGCGCTCTGAGTGGGCCTCCACAGCGGTGAAATAGCTGCGCACCCGGTCGCGCAGGCTCTTGGCCTTGCCGATGTAGAGGACCGTCCCTTGCCTATCTTTCATAAAATAGACGCCGGGCCGGGCCGGCAAACGCGGCAGCACCTCCTCCCGGATCTTTTCGAGGTGCTTCGACTCTTTCCTAACCTGCGCGTAGCGACGATGCTGGAAGGTCAGCAGATCCTCCAACGTCTCCACATCGTGCTCGAAGCCGAGTTGTTTGAGAAAATGCAGCAGGATCGTAGCAGTGGCCTCAGCATCGCCCAGGGCGCGGTGGCGGTTGGCAATCTTGATGCCGTAGAAGTCGGCTACGCTCGTGAGACCCTTGGACCGCAGGCCGTGAAGCAGACGGCGGGCCAGGCGGAGCGTGCAGAGCGTCGGATTGGTCAGCGGCGGCAGGCCGGCCCGCGCCAACTCCGCGTTGAGAAAACCTACGTCGAAGGGCAGGTTGTGGGCCACAAGCACGTCGTCCCCGAGGAAGTCGAGGAAACCGGGGAGCACCTCGGCGGCGGTAGGCTGGTCAAATACCTGGGCGGTAGAGATGCCCGTGATGCGTGTGATGTGGCGTGGCACCGACCGCTCGGGGTTAACGAGCTGGCTGAACCGATCCACCACCTTACCGCCCCGCACTTTCACCGCCGCCACCTCGATGAGGCGGTGCGTCGCGGCTTTGGTGCCGGTCGTCTCGGTATCGACGACGACGAAGGAGGCTTCGTTGATACGCACGCTGTCTGAACCAATCCGATATCTGGAAAGAATCTCCCAGTGACCCGCTCACTCCGACCCGGCCTCGTCGGCGCGGAGCCTTTCGGTGAGGGTCGGCAGATCGAAGTCAAGAAGAGAAGCGAGCCGCTTGCCGATTTCGCTGTTGTCGAGGTTGCCCTCGAATTGCTGCTGGCCGGGGCCGAAAGCGAAGAGCGGTACATCCACAGCCGTATGGCCCCCGGTCGTCCAGCCAAGAACGGCGCGGCGGGCGATGATCTCGGCGAGGGTGTAATTAAGGCGGGTGGCGTCGCCTTTGGTTTCGTCAAGTCGTGTCAGTTCGGCTTCGCTCAAGTCATCGATACCCGCGTACTCACGGAGCACGTCTTCCGCCGGGCGCATCTCTTCCATAATGGCGTCGATCATGGAGCCGTGCGAACTGCGGACGCGGTCCAGCACCTCCGGCCGCCAGGTATAGACGGCCCGCTCATCGATGTTACGCCCGAGAGAAAGGCCGCCCGTCTCGTGGTCAGATGTGGAGACGACGAGCGTCTCGCCGTCCTGTTCGGCGTAAGCGAGCGCCGCCGCTACTGCCTCCTCGAAGGCCAGCAGGTCGTGCAGGTGGCCAGCAGCATCGTTCCCGTGCCCGGCGTGATCGATGCGGCTGCCTTCGACCATCAGGAAAAACCCGTCCGGATCGTCGTCCAGCAGGTCGATGGCCTTGCGCGTCATTTCCGCAATGCTCGGTTGCGTTTGGGGGTTTCGGTCGACC
>JAHEMB010000319.1 GCA_024643915.1 Rhodothermaceae bacterium
ATCCGCCTACCGGTGGAGGCCGGGGGAGAGCCGGTGGTGGCGAAGCGCGAGGCACGGCCGGCCCAGAATGGCGGCCCGCTCGTGCTGGTGATCGACGACGACCCGGCGGCGCTGGAGCTGATGCGGCGCCACGTCGAGAAGGCGGGCTTCTCCGTCGTCACGGCGCGGGACGGCGCGGAGGGGCTCCGGCTGGCCCATGAGCTCCATCCGTGCGTGATCACGACCGACGTGCTGATGCCGCACCTGGACGGCTGGGGCGTGCTGAGCGCGGTCAAGGCGGACCCTGCGTTGCACGAGACCCCGGTGATCCTGGTTACGATCGTCGAAGAGAAGGGCCTGGGTTACACGCTGGGGGCGACCGATTACCTGACCAAGCCGGTGGATCGTGAGGAGCTCCTGACGATCCTCAACCGGCACTGCGGGCGCCGGGAGGGCTGCCGGGTGCTGGTCGTAGAGGATGATGGGCCGACACGGGAGCTGCTCCGCCGTATCCTGGAGAAAAGCGCGTGCGAGGTGGTCGAAGCGGTCGATGGGAAGGAGGCGCTGGAGGTGCTGCGCACGATGCAACCAGACGTGATCCTGCTAGACTTGATGTTGCCCGAGATGGACGGCTTCAAGGTAGTCGAGGCGCTGCAGCAGCGACCGGCGTGGCAAAACATCCCGGTCATCGTGCTAACGGCCAAGGACCTGAGCGCTGCGCAGCGGCAGCGGCTCAACGGCTACGTCGAGAGCATCATGCAGAAAGGGGACGCCAGCCAGGAGGCGCTGCTGGCCGAGGTGCAGGCGCGCGTGCTCGCGCTTGCCGGCAGCGCGCGCCCGTCCGGGGAGTCCGGAGAGGCCTGAGGGTGGGGTTGTTCAAACAGACCAGAGAGAGAGGGTGAGCAATGCCAAGAGTACAGAAAGTACTGATCGTAGAAGACAAGGAACACAACTGGGACATGCTGTCGCGGCGACTCGAGCGGAAAGGCTACGCCGTGGTGCTGGCCTTCGATGGGCAGCAGGGGATAGAGCAGGCGCAGGCGGAGCGGCCGGACGTGATCCTGATGGACATCAGCCTGCCGGTGATGGACGGGCACGAGGCGACGCGGCGAATCCGGGGCCTGCCCGATCTGCAGGGCATCCCGATCATTGCGCTGACGGCGCACGCGATGGGGGGTGACCGGGAGCGCGCCCTGGAGGCGGGCTGCGACGACTATCACGCCAAGCCGATCGAGTTCGACCTGCTGCTGGCCCAGATAGAGGCCCTCACCGCTGGCAAAGCGGTATCGTAAGGTTCTGCCGGGCGCTCGGCCTCTGCCGGGCGGCTCCCCTGACGTTCTCCTTCCTGACATGTGGAAGCATCAGCAGTTTTTTCGTCTGGCGGCCCAGAGAGCAGCGCGGAAAGTGTTTGGCTATCTGGACGCGCGGCTGGCGCCAGAAGTATTTCTGGTGGGCCTAGCCACGACGGAGGCGGTGGCAGGGGGGACAATAGAGATAGAGCCATCCAACCTTCAGTATGGGGGCGTGCTGGGCGAGGCACTGCCGAGCGTTCTGCAGACGATGCTCGAGCAAGGATCGGACCTACCGGCGGTGCTGCCGTGGCACCAGGCCGCTCAAGCACGCCAGGCCCTGCCGCGCGCCCTCAGCCAGGTGTTCACCGGGGCCGGGCAGGCCGAGGGCCTCCTGTTTTTCAGCTCCGCGCCAGCGCGCGTGGGGAACCACCTCGTCTGCGTGGTGCTCGGACTGCAGCGCGACGCTTATCGGTCGCACTACGCGCTGGCGGCAGCGCCGGCGAGCGGGCCGGTTTCCCTCCTGGATGCTGCCGTGACCGAGTTTCTGGCGGGGTGTAGCACGGCGCTGTACGGGCAGGCGCCGGGGGCAGATCTGGATGTGCTGGGCCGTGATTACAAAGAGGTGGTCCGCGCGGCGGGCCGGCTGCTGATGAGCGCGCCAGCCGTTTCGGCGGGCGGGGGCGCGCAGGCCGGTTCCTTCTTCGACACGCTCAACGCGATCTCGTCGCTGCGCTATGAAGGGGCCGAGGGCCTCGGCAGCATGCTGCTGGCGCGGCGGCGGCACCCGCAGGTTGAGCCGCTAGTGACGTTTCGCGATCTGATCCCTCTGGAGAGTTACCGGGCGGCCCGCAAGATGCTCGAGATAGCCAACGACACCGTCTATCTGCTCAGCGACGGCCGTCATATCTATGGGCTTGGCACGTGGCATGGGGGAGGCGAGGGGGCGGCGGCGGAGGTCTTCCAGATCCGTTTTACGCACCATCATACGTGGGAGCTGCGGCACGGTCGGCATACCCTGATGCGGGCGACGTATGGCCAGGCGCACCTACCTCGGGCCCGCCTCGGGGAGGCTCGGTTCAAGGCCGACCTCAGCCGGCTCTTCGGCGCCCTGGCTCCAGCCGAGGTAGAACGGCTGTGGCAGATCACGCTGGCGGCCTGCCGGCAGGAGCACGGGACGATCCTCGTGATTTCAGAGGGGGCGGAGGCAGAGGCCACCCGCCTGGCGGGGCAAAGCACCGGCATCGCGCCGATCCTGCTCGCGCCTGAGCACGTCCCCCTCTTTACCGCCATCGACGGCGCGCTGCTGATCGACCCGCAGGGGCGGTGCCATGCCCTCGGGGTCATCCTCGACGGGTTCGCCTCCGACAAAGGGTCGCCGGCACGGGGGTCCCGCTACAATTCGGCGGTGCGCTACATCGAAGCCCTTGCCGAACGGTACGTGGGGCTGGCCGTGGTGGTCTCGGCCGACGGCACGATCGACCTGGTACCGCGGCTCAAGCCCCAGATCCGAAGGGCGGCCCTCGAGGCGGTGCTGGAGCAACTCCGGGTGCTGCAGCGCCAGCCTAACCCCGATGAGCATACCTACGAGACAGCGCTCACCTGGCTCGACGCACACCGCTTCTACCTGCTGCCAGCGGTCTGTGACGAGGTAAACAGGCTCAAGCGAGAGATCGGGGTGCAGCTCTTCCGACAGGATCCGACCGTACTGCGCCAGAACTGGCCCGACTTCGTGCCCGAGGCCGAAATGAGCGAGCGCTACTTTCTGGACGAGTAGCCGGAGCCCTCCTCGCCGAGCGTGCTCAGGCGGTCAGTTGGAGCCAGAAGAGTTCGATCCGATGGACGACGTTTTCGTAATCGTCGAGGTCACGCGGCTTGGTGATAAAAGCGGCAGCCTGATATTGAAAGGAGGTCAGCAGGTCTTCTTCGGCGCTTGAGGTAGTCAACACAACGACCGGGATGCGCCGCAGGTCGCCGTCTGCCTGCATGGCCTTAAGCACCTCCAGGCCGGGGATCTTAGGCAGGTTAAGGTCCAGGATCACCAGGTTCGGGCGGGGAGCCAGCTCGAAAGGAGGATCCCGGCGCAGAAAGGCCAGGGCCTGGGCGCCGTCGCGCACGAGATGCAGGTGATTGCCGAGCCGACTTTCTTCGAGCGCATTCTGAAGGAAGAACGCATCGTCGGGGCTGTCTTCGACGAGAAGGATTTGCGAGAGGAGGTGGAGGGGCACAGGGTCAGGGCGTTTCGTAGCGAGGCAGTTCGATGAGGAAGACGGACCCACAGGGGTCGGCAGGCTCGACCCAGAGACGGCCGTGGTGTCGTTCGATAATGCGTTTGCAGATGGAGAGGCCGATGCCCGTGCCGGGGTACTCCTCCCGGGCGTTCAGGCGGTGGAAGATCTCGAAAATGCGCTCGGCATAGTCCGGGTCGATGCCGATGCCATTGTCTTGCACGCTGATGAGCCAGTGGTCGTCCACGGGCCGGGCCGTGAGGTGCACTGCAGGCGGCACCTCTTCGCGCGCGAACTTGAGGGCGTTGCTGAGGAGATTTTGCAGGACCTGCGTGAGTTGCCGGGCATCGCCCCTCACGGAGGGCAGGGGATCGTGCTGGATGGAGGCGCCGCGCGCCTCGATCCGTTCGGCGAGGGCTTCGAGGGCGGTCGCCAGGACGGCGTCGAGGTCGACGGCCTCGAAGGGAGCGGTACGTGCGTTGAGGCGGGCATAGGCGAGCAGGTCGGCAATGAGCTGCTGCATATAGGCGACGCCGCGCAGGGCCCGTGCTATCTTCTCCTGGCCGCCCGCGTCGAGGGCCTCACCGTGCTGCCGTTGAATCAGGCGCAGGTAGCCATTAACGGCGCGCAACGGTTCTTGCAGGTCGTGGCTTGCGACATAGGCGAACTGCTCGAGATCCCGGTTGGAGCGGGCGAGTTCTTCGGCATGGAAAGCAAGCTGCTGCTCGGCCTCCCTGCGTTCGGTGATATTCCGGGTGACGGCAACGATCTGGTGCTGCTGATCGCTTTGGATAATCTGCCCAGTCGATTCCACCCACACATAGTGCCCTTCTTCATGCCGCAGGCGGTAGCGGATCAAATAGGTACGCGTGCCATCGGTTGTTGCGTTGAGGTAGGCCTGCCGGAGGAGGTCCTCGTCGTCCGGATGGATGAACCGATAGACGGACTGGCCGGTGACGGCCTCCGGCAGATACCCGAAGAGGGGCCGCGCGGCGGGTGAGGCATAGAGGATGGTGCCGTCGGGGGCATGCCGCGAGATCATATCCGAGACGCGCTCGGCCAGCTCCCGGTAGCGGCGCTCGCTCTCGCGGAGGGCTTCATGGGCCTGCAGCATCGCGTGCTGGGCGGTTTCGACCTCACGGCGCAGCCGCTGCTGTTCGAGGGCGCCCTCAACGGCGCGGCAGAGCCCATGCGCGGTGATGTCTCCCTTGACCAGGTAATCGGCGACGCCCTGCTTGAGTGCCTCGACGGCGACGCGCTCGCTGCCCTGCCCGGTCAGCATGATGACCGGGATGTCCGCCAGGGCCGGGTCCTTTCCGAGGGCGTCGAGGACGTCCCAGCCATCCAGGCCAGGCATGATCATATCGACGGTGATAGCCGCCGGAAGGACCTCACGGGCCAGGCGCAGCGCCTGGGTGCCGTCCACCGCCACGACCGTCCGGAACCCTCCTTTTTCGAGAAAGCGGGCGAACAGGCTGCGCGTGTCTTCCTCGTCGTCGACGACGAGGACGGTGGGGGCATGGTCGTCCGGTGCTTTCGCGCCGGGCCCGGCAGGGCCGGGCCGGGGGGCGGCGTCCGGAACGGTGGGCGGCGGCTTGGCAGCGGGCGGCGAGGCTTCGGGCCGCCTCAGGTCATCGATGCGGGAGAGGAGGAGCTTGCCAGCCTGCCGGATCTTTTCGACCTCGGGGGTCAGGTCGTCCTGCCCACGCGCCTGGATCTCTTCCTATCATCAGCACGCTTCGTGGCCTATTGAGTTCCGGCGACAGCATTCGTCGTATTGATGGCATCTTGTCAACAGCCATGTCCTTCATCATGTTTCGCGTCTCACCATCAG
>JAHEMB010000320.1 GCA_024643915.1 Rhodothermaceae bacterium
GTGCTCACCGGGAAGCTTGATCGCGTGCTGGGTAGAGGCGTACCCGGGATGTAGATCATGCACCACGAGCAGGTCCTCCCGCGCCACCTCGTACATCCGCAGCAGGTCCTCCATCGTCTCCTCAAAGGCCCGGAAGGCGTCGTAGTGCCCCAGGTCGCCGACGTGCTGGCTGACGAACGCCTGCCCCTCGACGACGAGCGTGATGCTGTTCTTCAGGTCGGCGCCGAGCGCGAGGATGGGGCGCTCCGCAGGCAACCGGGCGACGGCCCCCGGCGCATACCCACGCGCCCGCCGCAGCACCGTCGCGCCGAAGGGCGTGGGGCGGACCACCGAGTCGTCCACGCGTCGGGCAATGGGGCGCTCCCCAACGAGGAACGCATCGGCGAGGCCGGCGAGGCGGTCGAGCGCGTCTGCGTCTTCATAGGCGATGGGCTCGCTGGAGCGGTTGGCGCTCGTCATCACCAGCGCCCCGGGCGCCCCTGCGTCGAAGAGCAGGGAATGCAGCGGCGTATAGGGCAGCATCACGCCGAGGTCGCGGTTGCCGGACGCCACGCCGGGCAGGGCCATTTTCATCGGGGCGAGGACGATGGGGCGAGCCGTCGTGATCAGGAGGGCTTCGGCCTCGTCGTCCAAGGCCACGAGTTCGCGGGCCATCGCCAGGTCGCACGCCATCAGGGCGAAGGGTTTCTCCTTGCGAAACTTCCGCTCGCGCAGTTCACGGACGGCGGCTTCGTTCCGGGCGTCGCAGGCGAGGTGATAGCCGCCCAGCCCCTTCACCGCCAGGATCTTTCCCGCCCGCAGCATCGCCGCCGCCTGCACAATGGCCGCACCATCGAGGGCGATCACTCGGTCCTCTTCTTGCAAGAAGAAACCCGGTCCACACGCGGGGCAGGCAACGGGCTGTGCGTGGAAACGTCGGTCCAGCGGATCGTGGTATTCCGCCGCGCAGGCAGGGCACATCGGCCATGGCGCCATCGTCGTCAGGGGCCGGTCGTAGGGCAAGCCGCGGATGATGCTGTAGCGCGGGCCGCAATGCGTGCAGTTGATGTAGGGGAAGCCGTAGCGCCGGTCCGCCGGATCAGCAAGCTCGCGCAGACAGGCATCGCAGACGGGCAGGTCGGGCGAGATGCGGGTCGTGAGGCGGGTCCCGTGGACGCTCTCCCGAATCGCAAAGTCGTCGAATCCCACCACCTCCGCTTGCGCCGCTTCGAGCCGGGCGATGTGAGCTGCCTGAGGTGCTTCATCACGCAAGCCGCGCGAGAAAGTGGTCAGTGCCTCGCCCTCCCCTTCTGCGTGGATCTCCACCCCGTCCCCCGCATTCAGCACCCAGCCCCGCACCCGATACTGCTGCGCCAGCCGGTACACGAACGGCCTGAACCCGACGCCCTGCACCACACCCCCTACGGAAATGCGGATTGCGGATTGTGGATTGCGGAATGAGGGAGCCGGAGAATCGGAAAGCCGGAGAGGCGGAGATTTTCGATCCCCACCCTTTTCCTCACTAGCCCATTCCCCCACTCTACTCTCCTCGCCCTCTCGTCCTTTCGTCCTTTCGTCCATATCCTTCAGACGTAGCAGCCACGCCCCTGCCACCCGATCTCCACCACCTTGTCGTTTTCGACGAGAACGGGGACGGTGCGCTGGCCGCCGGTGAGGGCGAGCATCCTTTCGAGGGCCGCCGGGTCGGCCTCTACGTCGTGCTCGGTAAATTCACGTTCCTGCCACAGCAGCTCTTCGCGCAGCTCGGCGGTGTAGCGGCAGCTCTGGGTGCCGAAAAGTTCGAGGTCAGCCATGCAACGTCACTTCCAGCAGCTCGCGGAGGATGTGGTAGAGGGAGGCGTGGATCTCCTGGATGCGGGGAATATAATCGGAACGGACAACGAGGGAAAAGTCCGCGAGGCCGCATCGGGCGATCTCGCCGCCGTCGTAGCCGAGGAAGGCTACCGTCAACAGACCGCGTTTGCGGGCTTCCTGAAGGGCTGCGACGATGTTTTTGGAGCCGCCACTGGTGGAGAACGCCACCGCCACGTCGTTGGACCGGGCCTGGGCGATGAGTTGCCGCAGGAAGATCGCCTCCGGCCCGATGTCGTTGGCGACGGCGCTGAGGTTGGCCGGTTCGAGCGAGAGGGAGAGGGCGGGAAGTGGGTGAAAGCCTTCGGGCGGCGCCACACAATCGAGGGCAAAGTCGTTGGCATCGGTGGCCGAGCCGCCATTGCCGAAGAGGAGGAGCGTCCCCCCCGCCGCCACCCGCTCGGCGATAGCGCGGGCCGCGTCGGCCAGGGGTTCGGCCCCCTGCTCCGCCGCCTCCTCGCGCAGCCGCTCGTCGTCCTGTGCCTTGGCGACGATGGAGGCCGCCACCTGTTCGAGGGCTGCCCCGGTGTCCTGTCGCTCCTGGCCGAGGAAGGGATAGAGAAAGCCCGAGGCGCCCACGTCAAAGCCGCGCTCGCGGTGCTCGAAAAAAACGTGGACCGTCTCCCAGAGCGTGTGATAGAGCACCTCGATCATTTCCTGGTGAATGAACGGGTCGGCGTCGGGAGCGGCAACGGCATAGTCACCTACCGCGCCGGGCAGGGCGAACGTCTGCGCACCCCTTGCCGTTGCCTGCCGCAGCACCTCCTCCACCTCAGCGTCACCCTCAGGCGGGCCGAAGCCCATCACGATATCCTCGGGCCGCAGCACCGCGGGCACCCAGTCGGCAAAAGCCAGACTCAGGTCAAGGGCCGCAAGCGCCCTTTTCCCCACAATCACCGGATGCACGAACTCGACCGAGACGTGCTGTGCGTCGGTGGCATAGGGGCCGTGCCCGAAAGCGAGAAGGCGCCCGCCGTCGAGGAACCGCTCGGCCATCTCGCGACTGGCCTCGGCCAGGCGCGGCGCCTCCCTGGGGAAAAACGTATGGGAGATGCTGTTGCGGTGCCGCAGCCGCTCGGCGGCGTGGGTGGCAAGCGAAGTGATTTCTACAGGCATAGAGCGGGTACTACGCGGCGATAGGCAGGGTCCCAGGTCCACACGTCCTCAATCTAGTCCCGCATCGACACCTCGCCGCTGGCCTCGGGATATCGGCTGAACCAGTCCATGATGTAGAGCTGGGTGCGCATGAAGTTGGACGGGACGGTGCTGGTGCCGTGGTACTCTTTGTTGAAACGGAGCATGACAGCCGGCACGCCGAGCATCTTGAGGGCGGCGTAGTATTCCTCGGTCTGCGCCATCGGCGTGCGGAGGTCGAGTTCGCCGGTCATCAGCAGAACGGGTGTCTTCACCTTGCCGACGTGCATGAGCGGCGAGTGTGCGAGCCATTTCTCCGGGTTATCCCAGAAGAAGCCGTCGAAGCGGTGGTAGCCCCACTGGATGATGTCGGCCGTCCCGGCGAAGCTGATCCAGTTGGTGACGGGGCAGCGCACGGCGGCAGCAGCGAAGCGGTCGGTGTGCCCAATGGCCCAGCTCGACAAGACGCCGCCCCCACTGCACCCGGTGATATAGAGCCGGTCGGTGTCGATGTAGCCGCGCTCGATGACCTCGTCCACGCCCGCCATCAGGTCCTCGTGATCGACGCTTGGGTAGGCATTGTCGATGGCGTTCCCGAAAGCGGTGCCGTAGCCGGTCGAGCCACGCGGGTTGGTGTAGAGCACGACGTAGCCGTTGGCCGCGTAGTTCTGGTAGGCGTAGCTGAAACCAACGTTGTACATCGCGTGCGGCCCGCCGTGGATGTTGAGAATGAGCGGATAATCCTTGCTCGCATCAAAGTCAGGCGGCTTGACGATCCAGCCCTGCACACGGGCGTCGTCGGTAGAGGTATACCAGACCTCCTCGACGTCCCCCAGGGTGATGCCGTCGAGCACGTCGCTGTGGAGATCGGTGAGGCGGGTGAGGGCGCCGTTCGCCAGATCGATGCGAACGACGTCGCCGGGCTCATGGAAGGCGGTGCGTGTGCCCACGGCGGCCTCCCCTTCCACCGCGCTCAGGTCGAGCATGTGCACCCCCTCGGTAACGGGCCGCGCCTGCCCGTCGAGCGTGGCGACGTGGATGTTCCGGCTGCCCCGGTCGCCCGCCGTGAAGAAAATGCGCTGGCTATCCCCGTCCCAGAAGAGGCTGCCTGCATCGCGGTCGAGGGCGCCCGATATCTTGCGCGGCGCGCCGCCCGCAAGGGGGGCCGCGTAGAGTTCAGCGGTATGGTATGTCTGCGTCGTGTACGGGTAGCCGGTGAAGGCGACCGTACGTCCATCCGGGGAGACGGCCGGCCCGGTCCACCAGCCCTTCTCCGTCGTGATCGTCCGGCGCTCGCCCGTCTCTACATTCACGGCGTAAAGGTTCGATTCTCGGTAATGGTCGTCCGGCTTCTCGGATGTCAGGCCATCGAAGACGAGGTGCCGTCCATCCGGCGTACAGTCGATGGCGGCGCCAAAGAAAAGCCCTGAAAAGCGCGCCCCGACGTTCCACTCGCCCTCGGTGATCTGGCGCGGCGTGCCTCCGTCGGCCCGGATGACGAAGAGGTGCGTGAATCCTTCTTTCATGAAACCCCGCCGGTCCTGCCGGTAGTGCGTTTTCGAAACCATGCGCGGCGCTTCCGTCCACGACGCCCCCTCCGGTGCCCCCGGCAGGTCGATGTCCCACTGCTCCTTGGCCGGCACGAGCATCACGAAAGCGAGGCGCTCGCCGTCGGGCGACCACACGTAGCTCGTCGGCGTTTCCATGACGTGGGTAACCTGCGAGGTGGCCCCCTCAGCATCCATCCACCGAACGAACAACTGCGACCCTCCCGGCTCACCCTCGGCCAGATACGCGATCCGCGTGCCGTCCGGTGACCACTTCGGGCCAGCACCTGCAGCGAGGAAGCGGTGACGCGATCCGTCCGCGTTCATGATCCACAGCTCCGACGCCCATTGGTCCTTCATCTTATCGACGCGGCTGCGCGTGTAGACGACGTGCCGTCCGTCCGGCGAAAGCTGCGGGTCCGAAGCTTGCTCCATATCCAGGAAGTGCGCGACGGTGAGGCGGTCGTCTTCGGCCTCCTGCGCGGCGGCAGGGCAGGCGAGAAGGGCGAGGAGAACGAGGGTGAAAAGTAGAGATCCACGAGACATGACGAAGCTCCGGGTTGCGTGGGGGAAAAGGATAGGTTTTCGTAGGACTGCTTCACCTCTATCTTTCTTAGTCTTCCCCGCGACGGCGAGAACCCAGTATCGAAGATTCCGCTGTAGTGTATCGGGACGGATGGCCCCAAAAATCTGGCTTACTTCGTCAGTCCTCTGCGGCTCGTGTCCCGCCTGCACGGGAAAGACTATTACACAGTAGGGAGATAGTGACTTTTTCACGGGCTCGTGTGAAGACCCAAC
>JAHEMB010000321.1 GCA_024643915.1 Rhodothermaceae bacterium
GTCGAAGCACTCAGGATGGGCGAGGAAAACCCCCGTAGCGTTGATGGCGAGCGGGCTGTCGACGTAGACGGGGATGGGGGGGAGGCCGCCCTCATTCCAGAGCTGGTCAAGGGCGTAGACGATCTCCTGCGTGCGCCCCACGGCAAAGGCCGGAATGATGACCTTGCCGCCGCGTTCGCTCGTGCGCTTCACCACCTCGGCCAGGCCGGCCTTGGCCTTGTCCGGCGGATCGTGTACCTCGCCACCGTAGGTTGATTCCGTAATGAGGTAGTCGCAGTCTGGCATGGCCTGAGGATCGCGCAGGATGGGGCGGTTGGGGTTGCCCACGTCTCCCGTGAAGCCCAGCCGTGTGGTCTTGCCGTTTTCCTTGATGGTGAGGGAGATCGAGGCCGAGCCGAGGATGTGGCCTGCGTCGCGGTACTCTGCCGAAACGCCCCTCACGGGCGAGAACGCCTGCCCGTAGCCGATGCCGACGAAAAGCTCCAGCACGCCCTCGGCGTCCTCGCGGGTATAGAGCGGTGCGACGGGCGGCTTGCCCTTTTTCCGATGCAGCCGGTTGACGAAGTCGATGTCTTTCTCCTGGATGTGGGCGCTGTCGAGCAGGAGCAGGGCGCTGAGATCGTAGGTGGCATGCGTGGCGAAGATACGCCCCCGGAAACCCTCTTTCCACAGCTTCGGCAGCAGGCCGGCGTGGTCGATGTGGGCGTGAGAAAGGAGGACGGCGTCGATCTCGCGGGCGTCGAAGCCGAAGTCGCGGTTGAGGCGGTCGGACTCGGCGCGGCGGCCCTGGAAGAGGCCGCAGTCGAGCAGGAGTTTCTTGCCGTTGTCGAGCTCGAGGAGGTGCTTGGAGCCGGTGACGGTGCGGGCAGCGCCCCAGAAAGTGAGTCGCATGGGTACAGGGTTGCGTGGCTAGGCTGGGCGGTGGGGGAGGGCGAAGATACGACCAACAGCCGGGAAAGGAATTGATGAAACGAAGAGACAAAGAATCGACGATATCCTTATCGAGCCTTTTTCGCCTCCTCGATTCTTTGTCTCCTCGTTTCAATCCTCCCTGTTCACAGGCTTTCGGCCAGGTCGCACAGGAGCAGATGCTCAAAGACAGAGCCGACGAGCAAACGATGACCATGATGCACGGCGACGCTGGAAGCAGAGAGGTTGCGGCCGTCGTCGCGGTAGATCTCCTCGTGGCCGTCGTAGCGCCCCACTTCGTCGAGGTAGAGGCGGAGGACCTGGGAAGGCGAATGCTTTGGCAAGAAGAAGAGCCAGGGGTACTGCTTGCGGAGGGCGTAGAGGGCGAAGCGCCGGGGGTTCGGTTGGCAGCCAATCCACAGGTCGCCCACCGTGTCCATCGTCAGGTTATCGCCGCCCGTGCCCAGGTCGATGGTTTCGCGGAGCGCCAGGCTGCCGTCGTCGGCGCGGTCGTAGCGGTAGAGTTCGCCGGCCAGGGTGGCAGTCGCGTAGAGCGTTTGGCCGCTGGGGCTGAGTGCGAGGCCGTTGACGTAGCGCAGCCCGTCCGCCACCTTGCGGAAGGCGTTGCCGTCGTAGTAGAGTACGTAGGATTGCGGGCGCTCAAAAACGGTCTCCAGAAGCTGGCCGAAGCAGCTCGTTGAACCAACGTAGTTAGAGACGTAGAATCGGCGCCCATCGACGGGGGCGACGTCGTTCGGATGATGCATCAGCCCTCCGCCGTCGCGGATCGTGGCCTCGTGGGCCAGGCGGCCTGCCTTGACGTCGAAGATTTCGACGGCGCTTGCCTCCTCACTCGGGTAGTTAACAACGAAGAGTTTCTTCGCCCCTTCCCCGGTCCAAAGCGCGACACCGAGTGGGTGAAAGGGCGACGGTGCATCAAGGGCCGAAGTCAGGTCCTCGAACGTCGGCTCGGCGGCGTTGAGGTCGCAGGCGTAGATGGCGCCGCGTGGTCGCTTTTGGAGGGCAAGGGCGCGGGCGTCGCAGGCGACGTAGGCGAGGCCGGTGGCGGGGTCGAGGGCGATGTCTTCGGGGCCGGGCGTGGGCGAAGCGAGGCGGCGACCCCGGCCGGCGCTGAGGCGGTCTTTTCCCATGGACAGGCTCCTCCCGGTCAGATGCTCGAAGCGTGCGGCAAAGCGGATACGCTTCCCCTACGGAGGACCGGCGGCGAGGGTGCATCCACGGGGAAGGCGCTCAGGCGATGGCACCTTCGAGCAGCTCTTTGGCGCGTTCTCTCCCCAGTTGGAGGAGGAATGCCATCTCCGGAGGTTTGAAAGTCAGGCCGCTACCGGGCAATTCGGTCTTCGGCTGGATGATCTGGAGGGAGACGGCCCGCGTATTGCGGAACGGGTTGAGGCTCTCCACGCGGTCGAAGAGTTCGTCAATACGGGCGGCGGGCAGGCCGGAGTCGCGCTTGAACTCGTCCTTGAGGCGTTGCAGATAGATCGTGCCTTCGTTGAAGAGGCGGGCCGTGCCGGCGTTGCCCTTCGTCACCTCTTGCAGGAACAGGCTGATGGTGCGCGTGAGGATGTCGATGACACTCGTGAAAGGTTTCGCCACGCGGTCCCGGTCCTGGGTGGAAAGGATGACGGCGTAGATGTCCGTGGCGCCGTTGTCGATGGCGATGCGGAGGGGGGCCACGTCGCGTACGCCGCCGTCGGTGTACTGGTCAGTCGGGTGGAGCGATGCGGCGGATTGGTCACCGGGGGCGCTGTAGGCCCTCGCGCTATCTGGCCGCACCTCCACAGGCGGCAGGAAGACCGGCTCGTTGGCCGAGGCGTTGATGGCCCGCAGCAACTCCGCCCGGTCGGTGATTCGCACGACTTTGGTGAAAGGATCGTTGTTGACCGCACGCGGCCCCGTCTGAAAATACACGGTGCGGCCCGTGGTCAGGCTGACGGTCGTGATGAACATTTGCACCGGCGCGGCGAAGATCTTCTGCGTCCGCGCCGGGGTGATCTCCTGGTCAATCAGGCGTGTCAGGGGCGAGCCGTCGAAGAGAACATCGTCTCGCAGGATGGCCTCGGCGAGGGGGCGTTCGAGCAAAATGTCGGCGTCGCGGACACGCGTGTAGAGGTCCTTCAGGCGCGTGATCTCGTTGGTCACCACGAGGGGAATGATGAGCAAGCCGGTGCTGGTGCCGGCGACAATGTCGAATTTCAGGTTCATCACGTTAACCAGGTAATCGACGACGCCGACGGCAAAGGCGCCGCGCGAGCCGCCACCGCTAATAACGAGCGCATTCTTGGTCATGACAAAATCCTCCAGAAAGGTCGGAAAAAAGTGACGGGGAATCAGGGATCAATTCTCGGCCAGCTCGACGGCAACGATCCAGGCCTCGTGGAAGGTGTCGAGCAGCCACGGCAGCGGTTGGTCAGTTGGGATCGCGAGGCCCTCGCCCCGGGCATTCTGCTCGGCGTTTTCCAGCACGTCATCGATCTGCGTGGCGAGCGTGCCCAGCCCCTGCGCTTCGAGGAACCGCTTCGCCGTGTCGAGGGTCGGCTGCCTCAGCAGGGCGGCGCGGTCGAGTTGCTGGATGGCCTGTATGAGGGCGTCGGCGTTCTCAAACAGGCTGGCCGAGGCCCGCTGCCGCGCATTGACGTAGAGGGCGTTCTGGTAGCCGATGAAGCGGGGCGAGAGATCGTTCTGCGAAGGTGGAGGGGGGCGGGTGCCCAGCAGGAAGGAGAGGTCGGTGCCGAGAGCCACGCCGAGGTAGGGCGCCTCCTGCTCCAAGTCGTAGCCGCCGCGCAAGGTGAACTGGGCCAACCGCCCGACGCCGAAAATGAGGGCGCCGCCGACGGGGTTGCGCTGCTTGGTGCCCCAGAGCGCCTCCGCCGCGAGGGCTACCTCTGCGACGGGGAAGCGGCCCAGGGCCGTCACCTCGTGCACGCGCAGCCACAGCCGCCCGCCCCCCTGCACCGACACCTCCGGGTTGACGTAGGCCACGGCGCCCGTAAGGCCGATGCGAAGCGCGTTCCTCTGGCCAAAGCCGAGGGTGGGGTGCAGTCGGGCGGAGGCGAGGAACGGCTTGGTGCCCCGATCCGGCAGCAACACCCCGTCGCCGGCTTCGAGGGGAAGGAAAAAGGTCTGCGCAGGCGCGGGAGGCGCCGCCAGCAAAAGGGAAAGGAGCAGGCAGGTCGCGAGGCGAAAGCACTGGCGGTGTAGGCGAGGCGGGATCATGGCAAAGGGCCTCCAGAGGGATTGCCTCTATGAAAAGAAAAGGAGTCTGTTTACCGTAAAGACAGTTTTCCTGACAGATATATAACCCGTGCGGCAGAAAAAATCGAGCGGCGGCCCCATCATCTCGAAAGCGGAGTCGTTTTTGCAAGTCGATTTGAACGCCGGTCATCGCTGCGTGGACCGCCAGGAACCGGGAAAAAGAGCCTCTGTACCAGCCGTTCAGCTATGAATAAAGCCTTTGTGTCTCCTCTCCGCTACATCATCCTGGCCCTCGTTGCCCTCCTGCTGGGCGCAGGGGCGCCCGCCCAGGCGCAGGCGCCGAAAGATGGCTCCGTCCTCGAAGACCGCTTCGTGCGCTTCCAGGCCAAGCGCGGCCTCGACCTGCTCTACGACATGCAGTTCGAGAAGGCCGAACGCCTCTTTACCCAGGTGGACCGCCGCTACCCCAACCACCCCATCGGGCCGTTTCTCAACGCCCTCAACACCTGGTGGAAGATCCTCCTCGACCTCTCCGATACCTCGCACGACGAGGCGTTCTATCAGGAGATGGACGAGGTCATCGCCCGCGCCGACCGCCTCCTCAGCAAGGATGCCGACAACTTCGACGCGATGTTCTTCAAGGGCGCCGCGCTCGGCTTCCGGGGCCGCCTCCGCTCCAACCGCCGCGACTGGCTCAAGAGCGCTTCGGACGGCAAGCGCGCGATGGATTACGTGCTCGCCGTCGCCAGAAAAGACCCGTCGAACCACGACTATATCTTCGGCAAGGGGCTGTACGATTACTTCGCCGACGTGATGCCGGACAAGTACCCCTTCGCTAAGCCACTCATGGTTTTCTTCCCGAAGGGTAACCGGGAGCGGGGGCTGACAGCGCTCAAGCGCACCGCCGAGCAGGGCTATTACATCAAGACGGAAGCCGTCTATTTCCTGCTTCAGATTTATTACATCTTTGAGGAGGATTACGAGCAGAGCGTGAAGTACGTGTCGTGGCTGCGGCGTGAGCATCCCGACAACGCCTTCTTCCACGCGTTTGAGGGGCGTGTGTATGCGCGGTGGGGGCGGTGGGACAAGGCCAGCCCCATCTTCCGCGAAGTGCTTAAACGCTTTCAGGCGAAGTGGCCCGGCTACGAGCCCGCCATCGGCGAGCAGGCGCTCTATTACATCGCTCGCGATCACATGAATG
>JAHEMB010000322.1 GCA_024643915.1 Rhodothermaceae bacterium
TGCTCGGGCAGCATGTCCGTCACGTAGATCTCGGCGAAGCCGTCGTTGTCGAGGTCGGCCATGTCCGCGCCCATCGACGAGAGGCTGGTGTGCGGCATCCACGCCTCGATCTCCTCCCTGAAGGTGCCGTCCTGGTTGTTGATGTAGAGGTAGTCGCGCTCGAAGAAATCGTTGGAAAGGTACAGGTCGGGCCAGCCGTCCTTGTTGACGTCGCCCACGGTCACGCCCAGCCCGAAGCCGATCTCGCTGCCGTAGATGCCGGCCGCCTCGCTCACGTCCACGAACTGCCCCTCATCATTGCGGAAAAGCTTATCGCCGCCCTCGGCATGGCGGAGGTGGCGGATCTGCCGCACCTCGAAGCCGCCGATGGGCGTGGAGGCGTTGTTCATCAGGTAGAGGTCCAGGTCGCCGTCGCGGTCGTAATCGAGAAAAGCCGCGTGGGTGGAATAGCCCCGGTCGGCTAGGCCGTAAGCCCCGCCCTTCTCTTCAAAGCGCGGCACGCCGTCCTCATCGGGGCCGAGGTTGATGAACAGTTCGTTGGCGCGGTCGTCGCCGGGGGCATCGCCGGAGTTGCACACGTAAAGGTCGAGGAGGCCGTCGCCGTTCACGTCGGCGATGCTGACGCCGGTGGCCCAGGCGTGTGCGCCCGCCACCCCCGCCGCGTCAGTCACGTCCTCAAACCGAAAGGCGCCCCGGTTGAGGTACAGGCGGTTCGGCTCCTGGTTGGCCGTCAGGTAAAGATCGAGGAGGCCGTCGCCGTTGAAATCGGCCAGCCCCACGCCGCCGCCGTCGTAGAAGTTGCGGTAGGTGATGACGTTAAAGCGCTCGCTCTCCGTCAGCCGGTTCTCAAATGCCACGCCCGTGTAGGCGGACGGCAATCGGGTAAAAAGCGTCTCGACCGGGATCTCATCGAGCGAAGGCGCCGCCTGCCGGCAGGCGGGAAAGCAGCCCAGGCCGAGCAGCAGCCCCACAACGGCGAGGGACGGTCTCAAGCGGAAAGTCATTAAACGATCGGATGAGGAGATCAATCGAGCCAAGGCCAATGGAGGAGCCGCCGTGCTGTTCCCACCCGCAGCGACGTACAAGAGAAAACCCAGCCGGCATTGAACCCGGCTGGGCTTCTCCTTTCAAACACTGCGGCGCCTCGCGAAAAATTACGCCCTGCGATCTTCCACCTTCTATCCAGCGACCGCAGGGAGCGGTCCATCCTCCCTCAGTATCCGGGGTTCTGTGTCAGGTTCGGGTTGACGCTGAGTTGCGTAGAGGGTATTGGGAAGAGGACCCGGTAAGGCTCGCTGGCCTGGCCACTCTGCGACCCGTCTTTCTTGAAGATCCAGGGCGCCGTGAAGGTGGGCGCGTACGGATCGGCCGACGAGGTATACGGGGCGCCGGTCGGGGTGCCACCGTGGGCAAACTCGTAGCGGATGAGGTCCATCCGGCGTTGCGCCTCGTAGACGAACTCGAACCCACGCTCCTGAAGGATCAATTTCCGCAGCTCGTCCTGCGAACCGCCGCTGAGCGGATCGAGACCCGACCGCGCGCGGATGACGTTGAGATTCATCAGCGCCTCGCCGGTGTTACCGAGTTCGTTCGCTGCCTCGGCTTTGATCATGTACATCTCGGCTAGGCGGAAGAAGGGGAAGTCGTTCCCCATCTCGGAGCCCGACGTCGCCGGGTCGATCTCCCATTTCAAGGGGCGCGCACCCGGGCTCTCGATGGCCGCCCTGCCCAGGCCCGCATCAAGCTGAATGGCCGGGATCTCGAGGGAGAAAAACAGGGGCGTCTGATCGTCGCGTGCCAGCACGACGCCAGAGTTCACGTCGCCGAAACAATCCTGGCCGGCACATCCGGCGCTGGGCTGCTTGTACTGCAACCCGACGAGAAACTGCTGGAGACGCGCGTCCGGGCTCGTATCATCGCGCGTACCGAGCTCGCCGTCCGCGCCGGGCGCCACGTCGTAAGCCTTATAAAACTCGGCAATGGTGGTGAAACCGTTCCAGGGCGTCTGCGGGATGGGGAGGTTGTAATGCAAGAAGCGCATCTGAAAGTTGAGGCCCAGGCCGGGCGCCGCCTTGTGCGTGACCGGGAAGATGATCTCCGGCGAGCCCGCATTGTTGGCGGCGAAAATGGCGTAGTAATCGTTCTCCAGGGCGTACTGCCCGGAGTTGAGCACCCAGTCGGCGGCGGCGGCGGCACCTTCGTACATCGCCTGGCCGGGTGCGATGCCGCCGGCGGAGGCCGAGCCGGTGTAAATTTCGGCGTTGAGCAGCAGGCGGGCCAGCAGGGCGTAGCCGGCCCCCTTGGTGGCGCGGCCCCACGGCACGTCGCCCTTCACGGCCAGGTTCTGGAGTAATCCTGTCGGGCTGCCAACACAGGAACTCGCGTTGAAATTACTTGATGTACAGCCCGTCAACTCCTCCAGAAGGAAGTCAAAGACCTCCTGGCGTGTGTTCTGCTGTGGAGGCGCATCGGCCGGGATAGGCTGGGTCGCATAACGGCTGGCGAGGGGGCTTTCCTCCTCCACCACAATCGGCACGCCGCCGTACAGGTCCATGAGTGTGTAGTAATAAAGCGCCCGCAGGAAACGCACTTCGGCGTCGAAGCGATTCTTCACCGTGGGGTCAAAATCGGAGCTGGACAGGGCGGAGAGCACGCCGTTGGCTCGGGCAATACCCACCTGCGCGTTGGTCCATCCGGCCCCCACTTTGGGATTTGTCGGCGTCCAGGTGTGCTGGGTGAGGGCACGCCAGATGCCGCCGTCGCCCCAGTCCGGGCCGCGCGTGGGCACCATGATCTCGTCGGAGGCATGCGTCTGGAGGTTCATCCAGCCGTCGTTGTCAACGGCCACAGCCCGCAACTGCGCATAGACGGCCGCGGCGGCGGCAAGGAACTCGGCCTCCGTATTGAAGAACTGGTCCGGTGTGATCTGGCTGAACGGCTCCTGATCCAGGGCCGAATCACAACCCGTAAACGTGACCAAGGTAGCCAGGAGTACCACAAACGGCAGCAGGAAAAGCCGGAAGGCCTTCCAGGAGTGCGATGAGGGGCGCATGATTCTATTCTCGTTTGATGGATGGCATGGACCGAGGGAGGCAGGTAAGCGCAGGGCGCACCCTCTCATAGACCGATTTCGATGCCAAAGGTGAAGGTGCGCGACTTGGGATACGGCATGTAGTCGATGCCCGTATCCGGGCGCGCCAGAGCGCGGAAACCAGTGTCGCCCGCGTCGATGTTGGTGTTGACCTCGGGGTCAAATCCCTCGTAGGGTGTGAGGACAAACAGGTTTTGCCCCGTCAGGCTGACGCGGGCACGGCGCAAGCCTACGTCGCCCACCACGTTGGCCGGCAGCGTGTACCCGATCGTCACGTTGTCCAGGCGGAAGAACGACGCATCCTGCACCCACCGCGACGAAAAGACCGGCGTGTGGCCGGAGTTCGTCCCGTCGGTGAGGGCGCCCCTGAGCAGGTTGATCGAACCAAGGTTGCTGAGCGTCTGGAACTCGAGGGCCGTGTTGTTGAGGATTTCGCGGCCCGCCTCACCCCGGAAGAAGGCATTGATGTCGACCTGCTTGATGCGGAGGTTAAGGTTGAGGC
Organism: Rhodothermaceae bacterium; assembly: GCA_024643915.1. GTDB lineage: Bacteria > Bacteroidota > Rhodothermia > Rhodothermales > JAHEMB01 > JAHEMB01. Next base: position 3,594 of record JAHEMB010000322.1, read on the forward strand.
TGTAGGCCACGTCTGGGATCGGGTTGCCGATGAACGCCTCCGCCGCTTCCGTCACTTCGGTCGTCGTCCCGCCATCTTCGGTAAGGTACAGTTCGTTGCCCTGGGCGTCGAAGCCGGCAAAGACTGGCCCGTAGAAGGCGCCGATGGGGTGGCCCGCCTCCAGCCGTTGCGCATTCACGTCCGATTGGCCCGCGCCGCTCACGCGGGTGTGGTCGATGAAGCCGCGCCCGCCCAGATCCTGGATCTCGTTGTAGTTGGAGGCGGCGGTGACCCCAACTTCGAGGCCCCAGTCGGCGCGGTCGAAGACAAAGGCATTGAGGGAGAACTCGACGCCCCGGTTGAGGACCTCCCCCACATTCTGCAAGACGAATTCGCTAGGCGCCGGCGGCGGCACGCGCACGTCCAGCAACAGGTCGGTCGTCGTCCGCTGGTAATAATCCACCGCGCCCGAGAAGCGCCCTTCTGCCAGACTATAGTCGAGCCCGACGTTGAACTCCACCGTCTCCTCCCACTTCAGGTCCGGGTTGGCGGCCCGCTCCGGCGCCACCCCCGTCACCACGTTCTCTTCCTCCCCAAAGACGGCACGGAACCCTTCGGAGGGCGCGAGGGTGGCGAGCGCCTGGAAGGGCGGCACGGCCTGATTGCCCGTCAGCCCCACCGAAACGCGTAGCTTCAGGTCCTCGATGAAATCGGAGCCCGCCAGGAAAGGCTCGTTGCTGATCCGCCAGCCTACGGAGCCGGAAGGGAAGAGGGCAAACCGTTCGTTTTCACCGAAGACGGAGGAGCCATCCCGGCGGACCGTGGCCGTCAGCAGGTACTTGTCCTGGAAGTTGTAGGTAAGGCGGCTGAAGAAAGAGACCTGCTTGACGAGGCTCTTGTTGGAGAACGGGATCTGCACGTTCGCCCCGCCGCCGATGTTGTTGAAGAGGGTGGCGTCAGTGATGAAGTCGCGCGACTCGGTGCCGATCTCCTGGAACGTTTCCCGCTTGTACTCGAAGCCGCCGAGAAGGCTGTAGCTGTGCCCTTCGCCAAAGCTGTTCCGGTAGCTGAGCGTGGTCTGTGTAACAACGTTCGAGAGGGCGCGCTCGGATTGCCGCCCCAGCCCGCGAATCTCCGCGCCGATGCTCGACACCTGTGGGATGTATGTGCGGCGGATCCCGTCCTGCACATCGACGCCGATGGTGCCCTTGGCGACGAGGTTGTCGAGCAGGTCGTATTCCACGGAGAAGTTGCCCAGGATCCGCTCCTGGTCCGTGATGTCGGTGATCTGTTCGAGCAGGGCCACCGGGTTGCGGATCTCGCGCGAGAACTCGTTGAAGACGCCGCTCTCCTGGCGGACGGGCTGCCGGGGATCAAAGGCCACGATGCCCTTGATGGCACCGCCCTCGAAGCCGCCGCCCTGGTTGAAGAACCCGTGGTTCCGCTTCATGTAGGAACCGGTCAGGCTCAAATCGAGCGTCAGCTTCTCTTCGAGGAGGGTCGTGGTGCCGTTGACGCGGCCCGTCACGCGCTCGATGCCCGTATCGAGCAGCAGCCCCTCCTGGTCGAGGTAGCTGACGGAGGCCCGGTAGAGCGTGCTCTGAGAGCCGCCGGAGATGGAGAGGTTCTGATTATGGGAGAAAGTGGACCGGGTAGCTTCTTCCTGCCAGTCGGTGTCGGTGCCGCCCGTGGAGCTTTGCCCGAGGATGTCACTCACGGCCTGCCGGTACTCGGCGCCGT
>JAHEMB010000323.1 GCA_024643915.1 Rhodothermaceae bacterium
AAAAAAATTTGCGGTCGTCTGTAACCTCCCGCGATTTTTTCTATAATGTAGAGAAAATCGACGACTGCATGGATCTGATCACGCGAACCGAGGAGATGCTGCTGCTGGCCGTGTGCCGGTTACAGCAGGAGGCCTATGGCCTGAGCATCCGCAAAGAGGTGGAAGTCCTCATGGGCAAACGCTACTCGGTCGGTGGCATTTACGTGCCCCTGGACCGGCTCGTCCGCAAAGGCTTGCTGGCAACCGAGGAGGGCCGGTCGACGCCCGCCCGGATGGGACGCCCCCCCCGCCGCTACCACATCACCCCCGATGGCCTGGTGGCCCTGCGCGCGGCCCGCGACCTCCACGAGGCGATGTGGGCGTCGCTGCCGGATCTGGTGTGGGACAAGCTGAAGGTCGTATGAGCGAGCCTTTTCCATCGGACGAGCACGCGGCGGACGGCCTGCCGCGCTGGGCCGAGCGGCTGATCGGCTGGCTGGCCCCATCGCGCAATCGCGACGTCCTCCTCGGCGACTTCGCCGAGGTTTTCGGGCACGTGGCGGCCACCGAGGGGCGCGGGCAGGCGCGGCGCTGGCTCGCCTGGCAGGTGATCAAATCCATCCCGGCCTTTCTTTCAGACGGCTTTTACTTCGGAGGCGTTATGACCGGCAACTACGTGAAGACGGCGTACCGCAACGTGATGAAGCGGCGGTTCTTCTCCGCCCTCAACGTCGGCGGCCTCGCCATTGGCATGGCGGCCTGCCTGCTCATTTTCCAGTTCGTCGCCTTCGAGCACAGCTTCGACGCGTTCCACGCCCAGGGCGAGGCGCTCTACCGCGTCAACTTCACCAGCATGCAGAACGGCGAAGAGAAAAGCACGGCGCCGCACACGTGGTCGGCCATGGGGCCGACGGTGGCGGAGACAGTGCCCGAGGTGCAGGCCTTTGCCCGTTACCATCCCAACTACGGCACGGCCACGCTCGCCTTTACGGACGCGGCTGGGACGCGGAAAGCGCTCAATGAGGACCACGCGGCCTTCGTCGATCCGGCGTTCCTTGAGATGTTTTCGTTCCCGCTCCTAAGGGGCGAGGCGGCCACGGCACTCACCACCCCCCGCTCCCTCCTCCTCTCCGAAACGGCTTCCCGCCGCTACTTCGGAGACGCCGATCCCGTCGGGCAGACGATGGAGGTACGCGCCTGGACGAGCGGCGCCTACACCGTCCGAGGTGTTTTTGCAGACGTGCCGCCGAACTCTCATCTGAAGTTTGACCTCCTGCTGCCCCTTGATGATTTGCTTGACGACGAAGACGCGCAGTACGCCGAAACCGATGGCTGGGCCTGGACGAACTTCGTCACCTATCTCTACCTCCGCCCCGGCGCCGACGTGGCCGCCGTCGAGCAGAAGATTTCCGACCTCGTCAACACGCAGCAGCAGGAGAGTTTCCAGGCGGGCAACCGCAGCGCGGCGATGCAGCTCCAACCCATCCAAGACATCCACCTCGGCACGGCTTTCGAGGATGGCAGCGCCAACGTGGGGAGCGCCGAGACGGTGTATTTCTTCACCCTCATCGCCCTTTTCATCCTTCTTCTGGCGTGGGTCAATTACATCAACCTCTCGTCGGCGCGGGCGGTGGAGCGGGCGAAGGAGGTGGGGTGCGCAAGGTGGTGGGGGCGCACAAGCGGCAGGTGGTGGCCCAGTTCCTGATCGAGTCTGCCCTGACGACGGTGCTGGCCCTGGGGCTGGCGATGGGGCTGGCGGCTCTCGCCCTGCCGTACCTCAACGAGCTGACCGGCGTCGCCATTGGCGCGTCGATCTGGCAAGAGCCGTGGCTATGGGGGAGCCTCCTGATGGTGTTTGGCCTGGGGGCGCTCCTGGCCAGCCTCTACCCGGCCTTCGTGCTGTCGGCCTTCAGGCCAGTAGCCGTCCTCAAAGGGGCGCCGGGGAAACGGGCTTCGGGGCATCGGCTGCGGCAGGGGCTCGTCGTCTTTCAGTTTGCCGCGTCCATCGCCCTGCTGATGGGCACCTTCGTCGTCTACGCGCAGGTGCAGCACATGCGGAGCCAGGACCTGGGGATCGATGTGGAACAAGTGCTGGTGGTGAAACGGCCCAGTTTCATCGGCGAGGCCGAGGAATACCGGGAGGCGCGGGACGTCTTCGTGAAGGCGTTGCAGGAGCAGCCGGCGGTGCGGCAGGTGGCCGCCTCGGGCACCGTACCGGGGGGCGGCTTCAATCTCGGCACGCGGGCCTGGCGCCAGGCCGGGGCGGCGGCGGACGCCCAGCCGATTAACATGACCTGGATCAGCGAGGATTTCGTGGCGACGTACGGCCTCGATCTGGTCGCGGGGCGCGGCCTTTCGACGGAATTTGCCACAGACCTGGAGAACGGCATCCTCATCAACGAGGCGGCGGTAGAGACGCTCGGTTTCCCGTCGGCCGAGGCGGCGCTCGGGCAGAACGTGATGCTGGGGCCGAACAGCCCGTTCCAGGTGGTCGGTGTCCTCAAGGATTTCAACTGGATGTCGGTGAAGCAGCAGCCCGGCCCCATCTTTTTCGCCCTTTCCCGGGGCGGCAGCTTTTTCTCGATCAAGGTTGGCACCGAGGACCTGGCAGAGACGCTCGCGGCGGTGCGCCGGAGCTACGACGCCGTCTTCCCCGGCAACCCGTTCGACTACTTTTTCGTGGACCGGTACTTCGACGAGCAATACCACGCGGACCAGCGGCTGGGCACGCTCATCGGGCTGTTCTCACTCTTCGCCCTCGTCGTGGCGTGCCTTGGACTTATCGGGCTGGCCGCCTACACGGCGGGACAGCGCACGCGCGAGATCGGCATCCGGAAGGTGATGGGGGCGGGCACGCTCGGCATCGCCCGCCTGCTCGTGGCCGACTTCGTCTTGCTCATCCTGATTGCGCTCGTCCTGACGGCACCGCTCGTGTATTTCGCCGCGAACCGGTGGCTGGCGGATTTCGCCGTGCGGATCGACCTCGGCGTGGAGCTGTTCCTACTGCCCGGCCTACTCGTGCTGCTACTGGCCCTGCTAACGATCAGCTACCACACCGTCCGCGTGGCCCGCGCCAACCCGGTCCACGCCCTCCGGTACGATTAAGTAGCTCCGCAGCAGAACAGGCGGGATGCTCGGGCCATGGTGCCGCGCGGCTACGAACGCGTCCAAATTCGCCTATCGAAGTCCAACACGAGGGCGCAGCTCGACTGACGAAGTAAATCCGAAAAAGGCAGTGACACGACCGCTATCGGGAATCAGAACCGTTTCGGATTTCGAGTTTCTGCCTGCCGGCCTGCTGCCCCCGCCGAAGGATACCTCCGTACTTCTGCGGGCCTACTTATCCGGTGGGCATCCCAGTCCGGCGCTCGCGAGGCTAGTCATTCAAGGAGGCCGAGCAGGATCGGACGCAGCTTTTCCCGCGTGATCATGCCGTGGCCGAAGTAGCGGAGGCGGCCCTGCCGGTCGACGACGTAGGTGGTAGGCAGCACCTCGAAGTCGCCGAAGGAGGCCGCCACCTTACCGGCCTCGTCGATGACGACGGGGTAGTTCATATTCATGCGCGTGGCGAAGGGGCGCACCGCCGCGAAGCCCTCCTCATCCTCCGAGACGCCGACGATCTGCACGCCCTGCCCGCCCAGCTCCTTTTGCATCGCGACGAGGTCGGGGATTTCCTTCAGGCAGGGCGGGCACCACGTCGCCCAGAAATTGACAACCACCACCTGTCCCCGCTTTTCGCTCAGGCGGAAAGGATCGCCGGCGAGGGTGGCGAGCGAAAAGTCGGGGGCCGCCGCGCCGCTTGCCCGCTTGAGGTCGGCTTCGGGGAATTCTTCCGTGAACGTGCCTTCCTCCCGCGTGCCGAGGGGCGGCGTGCCGGAGGTGTCGAGCAGGCCGTGTTCGCGAGCCGTCCTGAGCTGTTCATCGACGCGCGCTTCAGCCGTATCAGTGGAGGCATCCGGGGCATGCGTTTCCTCGGGCTGACTGCCGCACGCGCCCAGTAGCAGAGAGAGGAGGGGCAGCAGATAGGTTTTTTTCATCGGAGCGTGCACGAATCTTTCATGGCTTTCGAGGAAAATAGAACGAACAGCAAGCGGGGACGTGGCGTAAGGTGGGTTGAAAAGCTGTCCCCATTTGGTGAAAGACTCGTACTTTCCCGTTACCGGGGAAGCGGTCAGCATTCAGCGGTCAGCCGGGAGAAAGAAGCTGAAAGCTGGGCGCTGAATGCTTCCTCGCTCCACCGTTTAAAATCAAGCCGCAACCTCCGCCATGAGCCTTACCTTCGGCGTTCTCGTTTTCCCCGGCTCCAACTGCGACCACGACGCTTACCACGTCGCCCGTCACGTCTTCGAGCAGGAGGCGCGTTTCATCTGGCACAAGGAAGCAAACCTCGGCGACGTGGACGTGGTGATTGTGCCCGGCGGCTTCTCCTATGGCGACTATCTGCGGGCCGGCGCCATCGCGCGCTTTTCGCCCATCATGAACGACGTCGTTCGCTTTGCGAAGGCAGGCGGGCTGGTGGTGGGTATCTGCAACGGCTTCCAGGTGCTGTGCGAGAGCGGCTTGCTACCAGGCACCCTCTCGCGCAATGCCTCGCTCCGCTTCTCGTGCAAGTGGACGCACCTGTGCACTGAGCGCACCGACACCCCCTTCACTGGCGCCCTCACCGAAGGCCAGGTGCTCCGCGTCCCCATCGCCCACGGCGAGGGCAGCTACTACGCCGCCCCGGACGTGCTCGACCGCCTCGAGGCCAACAACCAGGTCGTCTTCCGTTACTGCGACGCCGACGGCGCGGTCGTCCCCGAGGCCAACCCGAACGGCTCGGCGCGTAACATCGCGGGCATTGTTAACGAAGGGCGGAACGTGCTGGGGATGATGCCGCACCCCGAACGTTGCGCCGAAGGCGCCCTCGGCAGCGCCGACGGCGCGTACATTTTCCAGTCCCTCATCGAGCACTTCGTCGCTGAGCACGCCTGAGGCTTACAGGACAAAGACGACACCGATGGCGGCGGCGAGGACGAGCAGGAGCCCCGGTAGGATCACCTTCCGCAACGCTGCCGAGCCTGTGGCGAGCACGATGCCGCCTTTGACGACGGTGTTCGACGCCGCCGCGAGGACGATGGCACGCGCCGCCGTGCGAAGGTCCAGCCCGCGCCCCTCCCGGCTCAGTTCGGCCATCGAGAGGGTGATAGCGTCCACGTCCGCCACGCCCGAGACGATGCTGGAGACGTAGACGCCCGCCTCGCCGAAGTATTGCTGCGCGGCGTTGGCGACGAGGAGGATGAGGGCGTAGAGCAGGCCGAAGGTGATGGCCGTCTTGATTTCGAAGGGGT
>JAHEMB010000324.1 GCA_024643915.1 Rhodothermaceae bacterium
GCCGTGCTGCCGCGTCTCGCCGTTGATGGTGAGTTGGATTTCCAGGTCCTGCACGTTGCCCACGGCGTCGGCAGGGACGAGCGGGCCGAGGGGCGCGAACGTGTCGAAGCCTTTGGCGACGCTCCACGGGTGGCCCTTCTGCTTGGCCCGGCCCTGAAGGTCGCGCGCCGTGATGTCCAGCCCCACGGCGTAGCCCTCGACGTGATCCAGCGCTGCGCCCTCTGGGATATTCTTCCCCCCGCGCCCGATGGCGGCCACCAGCTCCACCTCGTGATGCACGTCCTCGGACATCGCCGGCAGCACGATCTCCCCGCCTGTGGCGACGAGCGCGGTAGAAGGTTTGAGGAACACCATCGGCTCCTCCGGCACGTCGCTCTTCATCTCGGCGGCGTGCTTGGCGTAGTTGCGCCCGATGCAGAGCAGCTTGCCGGGACGCACCACGAGGCCACTTGTGGGCAGAGTGATTTCCATGGTTGGCGTTTGCGCTTCGTAGAAGGGTCTGGAAAAGCAGTCAGCTTTCAGCTTACCGACAATAAAGCTAGGTGCTGATAGCTGAAGGCTGACCGCTCTCTCCAAAATACTCCCCGTCTCCCCGTCTCTCCGACGCCCCGGCTCCCCCACCGATACATTTCCCAGAAACTTCGTCCGCGCACGCGGTGCAACATGCTTCTTGCGTGCAAAAGCGGGAATCATTCCGCATGGATGCCTGTAGAATGCCGGCTGTAAGCTATTCAGGCAAACCCGGAAACTCTCGCGTCGGTAGCCAGCCCGGCGCTCCAAAGCAGAGGCAACGATGTACGCAATTGTAGAGATCGCAGGCAAGCAGTTCAAGGTGCAGGAGAACGATACGCTTTTCGTGCCCTACCAGAAGAACGCCAGCGCCGACGACACCCTCACCTTCGACCGCGTCCTGCTCGTCTCGAACGATGACGACGTAAAAGTGGGCGCCCCTCTTCTCGACGGCGCCACGATCAAGGCCAAAGTGCTCGGCCACGTCAAGGGCGACAAGGTGATCGTCTTCAAGAAGAAGCGCCGCAAGCGCTACAAGGTCCTCCGCGGCCACCGGCAGCGCTACACCCAGGTCCAGGTGGACGCCCTCTCGGTGGACGGCAAGAAGAAAAGGAAGACCAAGAAGAAAGAGACCGAGGCTGAAGCCGAGGCGTAGACCTGCGCTTCTTTTTCGATAACACGTGAGATACAGGAAAGCAAGACAGCGAGGTTGTCATGGCACATAAGAAAGGCGTAGGCTCGACCAAGAACGGCCGCGACTCGAACCCGAAAATGCTCGGTGTGAAAGCCTTCGGCGGCGAGTTCGTCACGGCGGGCAGCATCATCGTGCGGCAGCGCGGCACGCGTTTCCACCCCGGCCTCAACGTCGGGCGCGGCAACGACGACACGCTCTTCGCCACCACCACCGGCACGGTCCGTTTCGCCAAAGGCAAGAACGACCGCAAGTTCGTCCACATCGATCCGGCCGAGGCCTGAGCGATGCACGGCGACTGAAGCAGCAAGGCTCCTGCCACCCCGGCAGGGGCCTTTTTTTGTTGCCGTTGCGGCCCGCCGTTCGGCAAACATTTTGCCCTTCCGCGCAGTACCTATGGCGTATGGATCGGATCCAGAATTACATCGGCGGTGCACTGGTGGCGCCCGTGGGTGGGGCGTATCTCGACAATTACGAGCCCGCCACCGGCCACGTCTACAGCCACACGCCCGCCTCCGACGCGCGGGACGTCGATGCAGCCGTCGCGGAGGCGAGAGAGGCCTTTCCCGGCTGGGCCGCAACGCCTGCCGGGGAGCGCGCCCGCCTGCTCCTGCGCCTCGCCGACCTGATCGAGGCCAATCTGGAGGCCCTCGCCGAGGCGGAATCGACGGACAACGGCAAGCCGGTGTGGCTGGCACGGCAGGTGGACATCCCCCGCGCCGCCAGCAACTTCCGCTTCTTCGCCCACGCCGTCACCCAGTTCGCCAGCGAGGCGCACGCGATGGGCGAGACGGCGCTCAACTACACGCTCCGCCAACCTCACGGCGTGGCCGGCTGCATCTCGCCGTGGAACCTGCCGCTGTACCTTTTTACGTGGAAGATTGCCCCCGCCCTCGCGGCGGGTAACACGGTCGTCGGCAAGCCGTCCGAAGTAACGCCCCTGACGGCCTACAGGCTGTCGCAGCTTTGCCTCGAAGCCGGCTTTCCGCCGGGCATGCTGAACGTGATCCACGGCACTGGCCCCGAAGCGGGCGCCGCGCTCGTCGCGCACCGCGATGTGCCCGTGCTCTCGTTCACCGGGGGGACGAAGACGGGCGCCGCCCTCGCCCGCACCGCCGCACCGCTTTTCAAGAAACTTTCCCTCGAACTCGGCGGCAAGAACCCAACGATCATCTTCGCCGACTGCGCCTACGAGGCCATGCTGGAGACGACGCTCCGCTCGTCCTTTGCCAACCAGGGCGAGATCTGCCTCTGCGGCTCCCGTATTTTCGTCGAGCGCCCGATTTACGACCGATTCAGGGATGATTTTGTCGCCCGTGTGGAAGCGCTTCGCGTGGGCGACCCGCGCTGCGACGACAGTCGGCTGGGCGCTATCGTGTCGCGGCCCCACCTGGATAAGATCCTTTCCTACATCAATCTAGCGCAGGAAGAAGGCGGCACGATCCTCACCGGCGGCGCGCGTGTGCACGTGGAGGGGCGCTGCCGGGACGGCTGGTTCGTCGCCCCCACGGTGATCGAAGGGCTGGCGCCGGACTGCCGGACGAACCAGGAGGAGATCTTCGGACCCGTGGTGACGCTCATGCCGTTTGACGAGGAGGAAGAAGCGCTCGCCTGGGCCAACGGCACGCCCTACGGCCTCGCCGCCGTGCTGTGGACGGAAAATCTGACGCGGGCACACCGGCTGGCGGCCCGCCTCCAGGCCGGCATCGTGTGGATCAACTGCTGGATGCTACGCGACCTCCGGACGCCCTTCGGCGGGACGAAGCAATCGGGGGTGGGACGCGAGGGCGGCGTCGAGGCACTCCGCTTCTTCACCGAGCCCAAGAACGTGTGCATCAAGCTGAGTTGACCATGCCCGAAGCCGCTATCCTTTCGAGCGAAGCTCCCGAGCCGGTGGGGCTGTACCCACACGCCCGCCGGGTGGGGAATCTGCTGTTCCTCTCCGGCGTCGGCCCGCGCCGGCGAGGGACGAAAGCCATCCCCGGCGTCGAATTGGATGCGGCGGGAAACGTCGTGTCGTACGACATTGAGGCGCAGTGCCGGAGCGTTTTCGCCAACGTCCGCGCCATCCTCGAAGAAGCCGGCGCAAGCTGGGAGCAACTGGTGGACGTAACCGTATTTCTTACGGATATGGCGCGCGACTTCGCCGCCTACAACCGACTCTACGCCGAGTATTTCCGCGACAACCAGCCGTGCCGCACCACGGTGGAGGTCAATCGCCTCCCCACCCCCATCGCCATCGAACTCAAGTGCATCGCGACTATCGAGGATAAAAAATCCGAAATCCGAAATCCGAAATCCGAATGATGCCGGAGCCCCCTTGGAATCTAGAGCCTGGATCTTGGTGCTTACGCGCCGAGGCTGCTAAGAAAGACAAAAACCTGCTAAAGCTATAACCGCAAATCAACCTCAACCCGCTATCGCCATGCTGCCTCCCCTAAACTTCCAGAAATGGATCGACGAGCACCGGCATCTGCTGAAACCGCCGGTAGGTAACAAGTGCGTTTACGAAGGCGCAGACAACTTCATCGTGATGGTCGTCGGCGGCCCGAACGCGCGGAAGGACTTCCATTACAACGAGAGCGAGGAATTCTACTACCAGGTCGAGGGCGACATCACCGTTCGCATCAAAGAAAACGGCCAGGTGCGCGACATCCCCATCCGCCAGGGCGAGATTTTCCTCCTCCCGCCGGAGGTACCGCATTCGCCGCAGCGTCCGGCCAACACCGTCGGCCTCGTCATCGAAAAGGTGCGCGAAGAGGGCGAACGTGACGGGCTGATGTGGTTCTGCGAAAACTGCGGCAACACGCTCTACGAGGAATACTTCTTCCTCACCAATATCGTCGAGCAGCTCCCGCCCATCATCAACAAGTTCTACGGCTCCGAAGAACTGCGCACCTGCGACGACTGCGGCGAGACGATGGAAGTGCCCGCCCCAAAGCCGCAAGAAGCGGAGGCATGAAACGTGACGCGTGAAACGTGAGGGTGCCGGTAGTAAGCCGCCTTAGCAAGGCACCCTCACGCATCACGTTTCAATCATCATTCATCACAGCAAAACCATTCGAGTCCGATTCAACCGTGTGTACCGGCCACAGTCCCCACTTCAAAGTAGATATCCACACGCACATCCTGCCCGCCACATGGCCGGATCTGAAAGAGAAATATGGCTACGGCGGCTTCATCCGGCTTGAGCACGACGGCACCGGCTGCGCGCGGATGATGCAGGACGATAAGTTCTTCAGAGAGATCGAGGCCGAGTGCTGGGACCCTGACGCGCGCCTCGCCAAGTGCGACGGCCACGGCGTGGACGTGCAGGTACTCTCGACCGTCCCCGTGATGTTCAGCTACTGGGCCAAGGCCCGGCACGCCTACGACCTCTCCCGCTTCCTCAACGATCACATCGCCTCGGTCGTCGAAAAGTACCCCCGACGCTTCGTGGGTCTGGGCACCCTTCCGATGCAGGCGCCGCACCTGGCCATTAAGGAGTTGGAGCGGTGCGTGAAAGAGTTGGGTCTCGCCGGCGTGGAGATCGGCACGCACGTCAACGACTGGAATCTGAACGACCGGCGGCTGCTGCCCGTCTTCGAAGCCGCTGAGGAGTTGGGCGCGGCGATCTTCGTCCACCCATGGGACATGATGGGCATGGACGAGATGCCTGACTACTGGCTGCCCTGGCTGGTGAGCATGCCCGCCGAATCCTCGCGTGCCATCTGCTCAATGATATTCGGCGGCGTCTTCGAGTGCCTACCCGACCTGCGCGTGGCCTTCGCCCACGGCGGCGGCTCCTTTCCCGCCACGATAGGCCGCATCGAGCAGGGCTTCCGCGTCCGCCCCGACCTCTGCGCCGTGGACAACGACATCAACCCCCGCGATTACCTCGGCCGGTTCTACCTCGACTCGCTCGTCCACGACGAGGAGATGCTGCGCTACCTCCTCCGCCTCGTCGGCCCCGACCACATCGCCCTCGGCTCCGACTTCCCCTTCCCCCTCGGCGAAGAAACCCCCGGCGCCCTCATCGAAACGATGGACCTGCCCGAGGCGACCAAAGCACAGCTCCTCGGCGCCTCGGCCCTCGATTGGCTGGGGCTGAAGAAAGAGCAGTTCGTC
>JAHEMB010000325.1 GCA_024643915.1 Rhodothermaceae bacterium
GAGCGGGCCTTGCTAGCGGAAGCGCTCGAGCGCAACGATGGCAACAAGAGCGCCGCAGCGCGCCTGTTGGGCATCAGCGAACGGCATATCCGCTCTCGCCTCAAGAAGCTCGAAGCAGCCCTCGAGGACACCAATGGCTGAGAAAAGGCCTGCGCTTTTTCTCGACCGGCCCGTCGTGGCGACCGACCAGCCAGTCGAGGCGCACGGCCGGCTACCCGAGATATGCAAGTGTTCAAAGCGTTGTAAAAGAAACAGATGGAGCAAAAGACAATTCCCGGCACACTGTTTTCTAAAAGGTACTGGCGTCCGAGTCGTTTCAATCCCCTGATTGATGATGCCTGTAGATGTCGAAGCGAGAATGAGCGTGGAAGAACTGGAAGGGATCACCCCTGCGGATGTGGGCCAATTGCGGGCCGTGGGCGTGGTAGACCTTGCCGACCTGCTGGCGCTGGGCGCCCAACGCAGGGGCCGCTTGGCCCTGGCCGCCGCCACCGGCATCGATGAGGTACGCCTCCTGGCTTGGGTCAACGCCGCCGACTTGCATCGCGTTGCCGACTTGCACGGTGAGTACGTTTGCTTGCTCGGTAGAGCCGGGGTCGATACGTTGACCGAACTGCGGCGCCGCAACCCGGACCACCTCTATTCACGCCTCCAAGTCACCAGCGCTGCTTTGCGGAAAACCGTCCTGGCGGCGCCCGAAAAGCAAAAAGTGCAGTCCTGGATCATGGAGGCCGGGCGACTGGATCCACTCGTTTCGTTCTAGACCGTACGCCGCCGCCTCGCGCCAGATCTACCACGGTTTAACAGTGTCCGCGCGTACACATCGTGTGGCGCCTGGTCTCGTCTGGGACGTCACTCAAGTGGGTGAGTGAGCAGTAGTTCTCCTCCCCCCTCTTTCCGATTTATTCAGCGCGGGTCGCATCCTTTTAGTCCCCGCCTCTTCTCCAACCGGTAAGGCGCTACCCCCCCGCCCCGATTCCCTCTCTGACCTTGCCGACGCCTCCTCCACGCCCAACTTGGCCCTGCATCTCTAGGTCTCCATCAACCGCATCCGTGCCCTGGCTGACATTCTGGGTAAGGGGGGAGATGCGAAGCTTGACGAGCGGCTTTTTGCTGCCTGGATCAACGAGGATCTCGACCGGGTGGAGCAGACGGTTTCTCAAATGCTCGGCCTCTTGGAGCAACGAAAAAAACGCTGTTGAGCAAGACATCAATTGACGCTTCGACCAGACTTCAATTCGACCGTATCTCATCGCCACTCGACCGGATGGTCGAAACAAACTGGGGCGCACGCCTTCATTGCACCTCGCATAATCCTTTCATTTTAAACCACTTATCTCCCTAAACATAAAATTGGCACAATTCTCTCCATACCGTTTGGTCGAGCATGCTTCTGATAAGAGACTGCCTCTAACCATCGCGCAGATAAGATCTATCCCATGCTTTACCGTGTCCCACGCTCCAACTCGGAAAACACCCCTCCTGCGATGATGCACCTGCGCTCGTCCGACTCGCCCGAGCACGCGCCGAAACAGGCACCTGAGGAAGCGCCGCACAGCTCCAGTGCCATGACCGGGCTCGTGTGTGAACTGCGCTCCTCGGCGGCGGGCATCATCGGCTTCATCGGCCTGATTCGAGATGAGGTGCCGGAGGATTATAGCGACCTGTGCGCGCTTGTCGAGGAGCAGACGTTGCGGCTGGTCGCTACAGCTGAGGCTATGGTCACGCTCGCCGAGCGCAAGAATCGGTAGCCCACCCATCCTCCCTTTCACGCTGCTATCAAGCTCCGACACCATGCCCTATTCCCCGTACAACCGTTCCTCCGTCCTCGTCAACGAGGCCCCGTCCCGCCGGGACGTCGGCGCTTTCCTCGCCCTGTCGCAACTCTTCGTTGAGATCGTGCGAGGCGAGGTCGATGAGGAGTACCACAGGCTTTGCGGGATGGTCGCAGCAGACGTGCAGAAGATGCACGAGCAGCAGCGCCGTATGGAGGCACATCACCATTCTATCGTGTTCCCGATGCGTCGGCTCGCAGTCCACCCGGCTTCGCAGCCCGTAGCACCGACGGCTCCTCTTCGCAAACTCGTGGCCGCCATGCTCATCTTCTTGCGCATCATCCACGACGAGTTGTCGGAAGAGCACCAGGAGATGTGTCGACTCGTGGAAGCGGACGCCCATCGGCTGCGCCGCTGCCTCTCGCCCGTTTCAGAACCGACCTATGCCCCGCGCCTGGCCTCCTGATCCCTTTTCCTTCCCTTTTTGCTTCTACATGCCATAAATCACATGCCTGCCCTCGCCCCTGTCCAGAACATGGAAGACACCTTCAACCCGCAGGCACCCCAGCGGGCTGCTCGGGAATCCCTCCTGGCCTCGCGCTGGACGACGGAAGCCCAGCGCGCCATCAGCGGTCTGCTCATCCTCACCCAATTGCTCGACCGCGAGGTGCCCGAATACGACACGCTGACCCGCACCCTGGAGCGCGACGCCCGCCAACTCCGCCGCTCCCTAGACGACCTCCTACAGCACGAAGCGTCCGGGCTACACACACCCTTGCTCCGCGAAGCGGCCTGAGGCGATCAGCCCTCGCTGCTTCATCCTCATGGACAAGACATGATCCTAGCAACGAACGATGAAATCTCTACACCAGTAGCCTGGTCATCCGCACGGCGACCATCACCCGGCTCCGGCGATTGACGGAGCACGCGCTCGACGTGCAACGCACAACCATCAGGCTCCCTTCGGTGTAGGGCGAAGCCTGCCGGCCCCTCCCCCAGCCGGCAGGCTTCTTTTTTGTTTCGGAGGAAGTGCAGTGGAGCCGTGGCGCCTCCCGGCCGGACGCCGCGCCCTCCTACCCAGTCGCAGCTGGCGCCTCCTCGGAAGGGAACAGGATGCTGAACGTAGCGCCGTGCCCTTCTTCGCTCTCCACCGTCAGCCGGTAACCCAGGCTCCGGCAGAGCGCGCGGGAGATGGCCAGGCCGAGGCCGGTGCCACCGTAGCGGCGTGTGGTGCTGCTGTCGACCTGCCGGAACGCCTCGAAGATTTCGGACAGCTTTTCGGCCGGGATGCCGATGCCGGTGTCGGCCACGTCGAGGCGGAGGGGGCGGCCCGTGGCGGCGTCGGCCTGGAGGCGCACCGAGATGCAACCCTGCTCGGTGAATTTGATGGCGTTGCCGATCAAGTTGATAAGCACCTGCTTCAGCTTCTCCCCGTCCGTCGTCAGGGGCGCGAGGGCATCGGGCAGACTCGTTTCCAGCCGCACTTCTTTGCCGACTAGGCGCCCTTCGAGCTGGGCGGCGGTTTCTTTTACGAGCGGGCCGAGCATCACGGGCCGAAGGTCCAGTTCCATCCGGCCCGCCTCGATCTTGGATAGGTCGAGGATCTGATTGATGAGGTCGAGCAGGTGCCGCCCATTCGTATGGATGCGCGCGAGAAAGTCGAGATCGCGTGCGGCGAGGCGGTCGTCCTTGTTTTTCAGCAGGACGTTGGAGAAGCCGATGATGGAGTTGAGCGGGGTGCGCAGTTCGTGGCTCATGGTGGCCAAGAAGCTGCTCTTGGCGCGGTTGGCCGCCTCGGCCTCTTCCTTTGCCCGCCGGAGCGCCTCCTCGGCCTGCCGCCGCTCGGTGACGTCGCGCGCCACGGCCTGCGTGCCGACGGCCCGCCCCTGCTCGCTCAGGAATTGGACATTCTGCCCCAGCCACAGCTCCCGCCCGTCCTTCGTCCGCATGGGAAACTCGAAATACGTGTTCGGGCGGCGCTCGCTCATTTGCTTCCGATAGAAGCGAAGGGTGAGGTCGCGGTAGTCGGGGCGAATCAGGTCGGTAAAGGGCCGGCCCAGCAGTTCGGCCTCGCCAAAGCCGGTAACGCGGACAGCAACGGGGTTGACGTAGGTGAACCGGCCCGCCTTGTCGGTCTGGTAGATGAGGTCGTTGGCCGTCTCGACAAGCTCTTTGTAGCGGGCCTCGCTCGCCTGAAGCGCCGCCTGGGCCGCCTTCCGCTCGGAGATGTCCTTCACCATGGCGAGCCCGTACTGGGCCACCCCTTCCTCGTCGAAAATCACGGTCGCCGTCAGACTCACCCAGAGGATCGATCCGTCCTTCCTGATATAGCGTTTTTCGATCTGGTAATGGGGGATCTCGCCGGCAAAAACCTGACCGGCAAGGGCGAGATCGGTGTCGCGGTCGTCGGGGTGGGTGATGTCGGCAAAGGGGCGCGCCATCAGTTCATCCGCGGTGTAGCCGAGCATCCGGCAGAGGGTCGCGTTGACCTGAGCGAATCGGTAATCGACCGCGACGAGCGCCATACCGAGCGGTCCTTCTTCGAAGATGGTGCGGAATCGTTGCTCGCTCTCGCGCAGGGCTTCTTCGGCGCGCTTGCGCTGTGTGACGTCGTGCATGGCCGTGATGCGTAGCTGCCGGCCGCCGTCGTGCATCGACCGCCCCTGCACCTCGGCGGTGATCAGGGTGCCGTCCTTGTGGCGGACGATTGCCTCGTAGGCCTCCGTGCGCTGCTGCGCAATCATCTGCCTCACCTTGTCGGCCGATTTGGGCGTGGCAAATTCGCTGCCGTGCCGGCCGATGATCTCCTCTGCTGAATCCAACCCGAAGAGCTTCGCCGCCTGCGTGTTGCAATCCAGGATGACCCCATTTTCGGAAATAAGGATGGCTTCGAAGGAAGCCTCGCTCAGCACGCGGAACCGTTCTTCGCTCTCTCGCAGGGCCTCTTCGGCATCCAGCCGCTCGATGACCGAGGCAACCCAGAAACCCAGTAGGCGCATGAATTCGCGGTCGATGGCCTTGAACGCATCAGGCACGGCGCGTGGTGTTGTGCTGGAGAAGTTGAGGGTGCCGTAGAGACGGCCATGCGCGTGGATGGGAGCGCCGATGTAGGCCTCCAGGCCAAAGGCGCCGTAGCAGGGGTGCCGGCGGTGCGCCGACCGCTCCATGTGGTCGATGGCCACCACATCGTCCGCCGCGAGGGTGAGGCTGCAATACGTGTGGCCGAGATCGAACGTCTGCCCGGCCGCAAGGGGCGCGCCCGGCGCATGACACTGCACGACGGTATAGACGCCGTCCTCAATGCGGCTGAGGATGCCCACGTCGAGGCCGAGGAGTTCCGTCGTCAGTGCGAGTACGGCGCGGATCTGTTCGTCGAGCGCGCCGGAATGGGTGGTAGCGCGGTGGAGCAGGCGGAGGCGCTCCTCGCTCGTGCGCAGCGAGGCCTCGGCCTCCTCACGCTCTCTCACCTCTTCGTGCAGCCGGTCGTTGGCCTGCTGCAGCTCCTGCGTGCGGCGCGCCACGAGGCGT
>JAHEMB010000326.1 GCA_024643915.1 Rhodothermaceae bacterium
CCAAAAAGAATTAACCGGGTAGGGCTGTACTGCGCCGAGGCGAGACAGTTTCCCACTTGCTGTTACGTCAACAGGGCAAAGGGCGCACCAAAAGCGTGGTCCACCCTGCCCAAAAAGCAATTCGTTACGGCCTTAAGTCTGCCCGCTGCGGCGTCGATACGAGAGGATGGGAAGTTCTACACCTTCACCCATATCCTATGCAATCCATCGACGACAAGATTCGGTCTTTTCTGCGGGAAACCGGTCATCCGTGTGGCGACGAGGACACCCCCGCGCTCCTGCTCATCCGCTTCTTCGAGGCCCAGTACGATTGCAGCATCCTCGAACTGCTGGTGAGTGAGTGGTGGGAGGAGCGCACCCCGAAGACGATCGATTGCCACGAACTCCGCCTGATCCGATCCCATCTCGACGCACGCCACCACGCCCACTTCGACGGCGTCGTGCACCGCCTCCTCAGCCGCGCCGCGTGATACCTTGCTTGCAGGGGGATAGGAGGAGGCGAGGGCTACGAATAGCGTGCGCCCTTACCCTGCTCGTTGTATGCTCACACCCTGCCGCGTCTCCAACACGTCGCCGAGGACGTTCAGGAGGGCTGGGCGCTTGAAGGGCTTGGAGAGGTAGCCGTCGAAGCCGGCGATGCGGAACTGCTCCTGCCCGCCCGGCATGGCGGCCTGGTCGAGGGCCACCACCGGCACGGTGCCATAGCCTTTGATCTCGCGGACGGCCGCCAGCACGTCGGCGCTGTCGAGGCCGCTGTCGAGGCCGACGTCGAGGAGGATGAGGTCGAACTGCACCTGTTCGACGGCGTCGAGGAGCTGGGCGAGGTCGCCGACCTGTTCGAGTTGGAAGTGCGTATCGAGCATGTACTGGATGAGCACGCGCATCTCGGGGTTGCTCTCGGCCAAAAGCACGTTGGGCCGGAGGCCCAGCCGCCCGTTCGAGAGGGCGAAGGCGCGAGGGAAACTGATCGTAAAGACCGTCCCCTCCCCTTTCTCTGTATCCACGCTGATGACGCCGTGCATCAGGTCGATGAGGCGCTTGGTGATGGCCAGGCCCAGCCCCACGCCCTCGTAGGAGCGGTTGATACCCAGGCTCTCCTGCTTGAACTCGTCGTAGAGGATCGGCAGGAACTCGCCCTGCATCCCGATGCCCGAGTCGATGATGCGGACATAGGCATTGGTCTGGTCTGCATCCAGCTCCACCACGACGCCGCCGGACTCGGTGAACTTGACGGCGTTCTCCATCAGGCTCTGCAAGACCCGGTAGAGACACGCCTGATCGAGCCGCACCAGGATCTCACCCTTGATAGCGTTGAGCCGCAGGAAAAGCTCTTTCTCCTCGACGAGCGGCTGGAGCGAAGACGCCACGTTGCGCACCTCATCGACCATGTCGAAGACGCGCGGAGCGGTCTGGATCGTTTCGGCGTGGAGACCGGCCAGGTCCAGGATGGCCGTGAGCGTGCTCATCAGGCGGCGGCCGTTGCGCTCGATGATCTGGAGGAACTCGCGCTGCTCGTCGGTCACCTCCTCGACGAGGATCTGCGCCGAGCCGATGATGCCGGTGAGCGGGGTGCGGAACTCGTGGCTGATGTTGTCGAGGATGATCTCTTTGAGGTGCGCCATCTCCTCGACCTGCTGGCGGGCCACTTCGAGCTCGGCGCGGCACTCTTTGCTGTCGGTGACGTCGAGGCTGTAGCTGATGATCATCGACACCTCGCCCTGCGGATCGAGCACGGGGCTGTAGGAACGCATCAGGTGGACGGTGGAGCCGTCGGCGAGGGGAATGGATTCCTCAAAGGAGACGGCCTCGCCGCTGTTGACGGCGCGCTTGCGGTGCGCCCGCCGCCGCAGAGCGATCTCGGGGTGGAGCCCCAGTTTCTGGCATAGGTCCACGTCGGTTCGACCGAGGAGCCACTGCCGCATTTCTTTGGTGCCGACCGAGCGAGGGCCAACGTAGGAATACTCGCCCTGCGGCGTCAGCACAGCCACGTCGATGGGCACGTCCGTCAGAAGGGTGTGGTAGAAATTGCGGGTCAGGGCCGCCTCTTCCTTAAGGCCGGAAACGTCGTAGAGGACCATCATCACGTGATCCTTTCCCCGGCTTTCGAACGGCTTCATGGTGACCTCAAGCTCGACCGGGTCGCCATTGCGCGTGGTGTGGGCGGCAAAGGTCAGCACCCCGGCGCGGCGGAGGGCGCCCCAAAGGGTAGCCGGTGTAAGATCCTGCTCCGTTTCGATCAGTTCACGCAGGTTTTGGCGGCTCAGGTCCAGGCCGGCGCGGCCCATCAACTGCCACGCCGACGCGTTCGCCTCGACGATCTTCAGTTCGTGATCGGCCAGGATGCCGGCCACGGGGGCCCGCTGGAAGAGGGCGTGGAAACGAGCCGCCCGGCGCCCCATGGATGTGGCCCCTCGCCGGCAGAGCGCCAGCATCAGCAGAGCCAAAACACCTATGCCGCCGGCGATCGCCCACGGCAGGTGGGCCTTTGTCCAGAGCAGCCGCGCCAGATCGTCGGCGCGGCGCGTGTAGAGGCGGTAGCTGGCACTGCCGGCCCCGCCGAGCGGCATCAGGTCCAGCACCCCCGAAACGCGCACGTCATCGCCCATCAGCACCGATTCGAGCATCTCCGCATCGAGCCGCACCAGCACCGGCCCGCCGGGGCGGTTAACGACGAGGTACGGCCCACGCTGGTCCCGCCCTTTCCCCACCACACGGCCTTCGAACTGTACCAGCTGGCCTGCCCATCCCTCCAGGTAAATTAGATCGCTGTTGAGAGGCTGGACCGCCGGCTCCCCGGGCCGCGTTCGGATGAGATGATACTCGTCTACGTCGAGCCAGGTGCGGAGGGAGTCCTGAACAAGCCGGCCCGAGGCCACCACGCTATCACCCACGGCGAGGGAGAAGTTGGGCTGCCTGCTTTCGAGGCGCACACCGGCGCTACCGTCCTGCACGTAGGCGAAGCGTTTCTCGGTCAGGTCGTGCGTGGCGCCCACCGTCACGCGCCCGGTGACGCGGATGTGCTCGCCCAGCCGGTCGAGACGGTTGTCGGCATCGGCGTCCCGGCGCAACGCGTCGATGGCAACGATCGCCGCAGGGATCTCTGTCTCAGACGGCTCCGGCGTTTGCGCATGGCTGCTCTCGGCACCAGCCAGGCCGACCAGCGCGCAGAGAAAGAGGCACACCACCTGAAGACGGCCAAACCGCCTCACATGGCGGCTCTGGCCGACGTTGCTGCGCCGGGGGAGGAAGTCAGACTGAACGTACAACGGGTCGCTCCGCTTGACCGTTAGGACTTTATCTGTCCCTCGTATCGGCCAAAGGCAGAATAACTTGAATGCCTGTCAGGATGGAAGTGCATCCCCCGCCCTCCTCTCCAGCTGGCCTATTCCTCCCCTTCTACCCGGATGATGCGGCGGCCCATCGTGCGACGCACCATCCAGCGATTGAGCCCCAGGAAAAGCGCCAGCACGAGCGCCCACTGGGCCAGGCACGTCATCACGCTGTAAAGGTCGAACGGGTCGTACCACGTCTCAGGCGCGTAGACACTGGCCGAGAGATAAAGCCACCAGACGAGCAGCACGAGGGCCAGCACCGGCACGACGAAACGGATGAGCCCGTCCCACACCGGCCCGGCGTTCCAGTCGCCCGACGTGCCGTCGATGACCTCCTCCCTGAAGCGGCGCACGCCGTAGCGCATCACGGCGAAGGCCACGAAAGCGCCGGAGATCATCAGGGCCACGCCCCACACAAAATCCTGGTTGCTCAGAAAATCGAGCGAGAGGGCCGAAGGCAGGCCCAGCAGGAAGCCGAAGCCGCAGACCGCCGCCACCGCGTGCCGCCGCTGCAAGCCGCCATCGACAAAGACGCGCGTGGCGAGTTCGATCATGGAGATGAGCGAGGAGAAGGCGGCAAAGGCGAGGCCAAGGAAGAACAGCACGGCGAGCGGCCCGCCAAGCGGCATCCGCGCGAAGAGCTGGGGCATCCAGATGAACGTCAGTCCGGTAGAGGCCGGCCCGCTCGACTTCATCACCTCCAGAATCTCGGGCTGCGACATCTCCTGCCCCAGCACCGCGAAGACCGTCCCGAAGATCATGACGGCGGCAAGGATGGAAACGGTGTTGTTGCCAATGCCGGTGATGAACGCATTCTTGACGACACCATGCTGCCGCTGCATGTAAGCGCCGTAGGTGAGGATGAGCCCCCAGCCCGCGCCCGTGTCCCAGGCGTTCTGCGTGAGGGCTTCCAGCCAGATCTGCGGGCGGGCCAGCAGGTCCCACTGCGGCGTGAAGAGAAAAGCCAGCCCCGCCCCCGCCCCGTCGAGCGTTACAGCGCGCAAGACGGACAGCAGCACGATGACGAAAAGCGTGGGGATGAGCACCTTGTTGACGCGCTCGATGGACCGGACGCCTTTCCACACCGCCAGGGCCCCCAGCCCCATCGCCGCCGCGTGGAAAACGACCGGGAAGCCGCTCCCCTGGAAATTCTCCCACACGGCGGTGGAAGCTTCGGTCGTCATCGGAAGGGGGCTTTCTACCATCTGGGTGAAATAGAACACGCACCAGCCTGCCACCACCGAGTAGTAAAACATGATGGCGGTGGCCACGAAGCCGACGAAGGCGCCCATCCAGGCGTACTTTTCGCCCGCCACCTTGGCGAAGGTGCCCACCACGCCCATCCGCCCTTTGCGCCCGAGCGCGTACTCGGCGATGATGAGGGGGATGCTCCACACGAAGAGGAAGATCAGCCAGGCGATGAGGAACGCGCCCGCGCCCTCTTCCCCGCCGTTCTGCGCCGCAATCCGGGGAAACCGCCAGATGTTACCCGTCCCGACGGCGATGCCGAGCACGCTGAGGATGAGGCCGAGACGGGATGAAAAACGCTGTTCTTGTTCCTGCATGGCAAAGGATGGCGAGGAGAGCAGTGGCGCGCCTGCTTTCAGGCTCG
Organism: Rhodothermaceae bacterium; assembly: GCA_024643915.1. Classification (GTDB taxonomy): domain Bacteria; phylum Bacteroidota; class Rhodothermia; order Rhodothermales; family JAHEMB01; genus JAHEMB01. Next base: position 4,945 of record JAHEMB010000326.1, read on the forward strand.
CCAAATATAAGCAGGATCGAGGGCTGCGGAGGACTGATTGAATCGACGAAACGAGGAATCGACGAGACGACGAGGCTCACTCCTCAGTACCGTCTTTCTCCCCGTCCCCCTTTCTCCCTTTCGCCACCTCTCTTCCTACCCGTCCAGGGAAACAGGCGCCTGGCCGTTGGCCTCGATCTCGCCGCGCAGCCATTGCGCGAGGGCGGTGAGGGCCTCAGGGCGGAAGCCGTAGGTGATGAGCGCGGGCGCTGGAAAAACTGTCCACCGACGAGGTTCGCACCAAGATGGTCGCGACCGGGGTCGGCGGAATCAACGAGTCCGACATCAACCTGGCCGCGGCATCGG
>JAHEMB010000327.1 GCA_024643915.1 Rhodothermaceae bacterium
TGCTGAACGCGAAGTCCAGTCGAGCGATGTCGGAAGCGCAGATTGTCGCAGAAGCTGGTCAGCAGGGCGCGGTAACGATTGCCACGAACATGGCCGGGCGCGGTACGGACATCAAGCTCGGGCAGGGCGTCAAAAAGCGGGGTGGCCTTGCCATCCTGGGCACGGAGCGCCACGAGAGCCGCCGCATCGACCTCCAGCTCCGCGGCCGCGCGGGCCGCCAGGGCGATCCGGGCGAGAGCCAGTTCTACGTCTCCCTCGAAGACGATCTGATGCGCCTCTTCGGCAGCGACCGCGTGGCCAAGGTGATGGACCGGCTAGGCATCGAAGAGGGCGAAGTCATCACCCACCCGTGGGTCAACAAGAGCATCGAGCGGGCGCAGGGCAAGGTCGAGCAGAACCACTTCGCCTCGCGTAAGCGGCAACTCGAATACGACGATGTGCTCAACGCGCAGCGGCACGTCATCTACGACCGCCGCCTCCACGCGCTCAAAGGCGAGCGCCTGCGCGGCGACATCCTCGACATGCTGAACCAGTACATCGACCACGTCGTCGAGAAGCATTACGGCGACGGCAACATCGAGGAGCTGCGCGAGGAACTGCTGCGCAACCTCGCCTTCGACTTCGAGGTGGACCGGGAGACGTTCGTGCGGCTCGGTGAGGACGGCCTGAAGGACCGCATCTTCGACGGCGCAGTGGCCTTCTACCAGCGCAAGCGCGAGGCCCTGTCGCGGCCTTTCTTCGACGGCATGCGGCAGATCGCCGAGAGCGACCAGGAGAAAAAACCCGAGAAGGTCTTCGTCGATTTCTCCGACGGCCTGCGCGTGCTCCGCGCCACGGCCACGGTGGAAGAGGGGATGGCGACGCGCGGGCAGGAGATCAACAACGCCCTCGAACGCGCCGCCATGCTGGCTTTCATCGACCAGCACTGGACCGAGCACCTGCGCGACCTGGACGAGCTGAAGGAGGGCATCGGCCTCCGCGCTTTCGGCCAGCGTGACCCGCTCATCGAGTACAAGATGGAGGCCTTCAAGCTCTTCGCCGAGTTGATGGATAAGATCAACCATGACGTCGTCTCCTTCGTCTTCAAGGCCGGCCCCCTCGTAGACGGGCAGGCCCGCCGCCGTCCCACCGCCGCTCCGCGCCCCCGCATGGACGCCAAGCGCGCCCGCACCGAGCACGCCACCGCCGAGCCGCAGTACGGCGTCGATGCCGGTGCCAACGGCAGCAGCGCCGACCGCGATCCCACCGCCAAGCAGGCGCCCGTCACGGTTGATAAGGTGGGCCGCAACGACCCCTGCCCCTGCGGCAGCGGCAAAAAGTACAAGCACTGCCACGGACAATGAGGCGTGGGCGGTGCGCGTAAACCAGTAGGGGTACGCGCTCAGTCGAACGAGACGAGGCCGTAGAATTTTCCAGATATCGAAGGCTCCGTCTGCGTCTGATAAATCGGATAAAGATCCCTCAATCTACGCCGCATCATCCCTCGGTTTCGCCGGCAGGCTGCTCAAGTCGGCACCACCTGGCGCAGCTCTTCGAGTGAGTCGCGGCTGACGAGGGGGGTGATCTCGACGCGCGGCTGCGCCTCTTCGAGGAGGGGCAGCAGGCGGCGGCGGCTCTGGGGGGTGTAGACGATCAGGTCCGTCTGGTCGATGAACTGTTGGAGGTGGCGGGCGCCTTCATCGATGGAAGCGGCGATGGTCTGGCCGGAGAAGCGCGTGGCAGCGCGGAGGTGGGCCATCAGCGGGGCGATGGCGTCGGCGTGGCGGGTGACGAGGCCGAGCGTCTCGTGGCCGAGCATCCGGGCCACCCGGGCGAGGGCCTTCGGGTCGAGGTAGGTAATCACGCCGACGGCGTCGGCACGGGGCACGCCCTCCATCACCGTTTGCAGATCGGGAAAAGCGGCAAAGACGTAGTCGGCGTCTTGGTGCGCGGTGAGGCGGTCGAGGGTGGTAGGCTCCACGTTTTGCTGAAGGGCGAGGGCGACCTGCTCGGCGCACGCATCAGCCATCTCCCGGAAGGGCGCGGCGAAGACGAGCTTCTGCCCCGGCGTGGCGCTGTCGAGCAGGTCCCGCTGCTCCTCGAAGAGGTATTCGATCTCCTCGCTGTCGAGGCCCAGCCCGATGAGGCGTTGCAGGGCCTCCTGCACCACCGCCGCGCCGCGCTCCATGCGTTCGCCCTTGCCGCGGGTCACGCGCTCCTTCACCCGGTAGCCGCTGCCGACGCGTGCCACCAGCAGCCCGTCCTGTTCGAGCTGCTGATACGCCTTGCGCACCGTGTGGAACGAAACGCCTACCTGGTTGCCCAGCCCTCGCGTCGAGGGCAGCGTCTCGTCAATTTTGAAGTGCCCACTAGCGATCAGAAAGCGCAACTGCTCGGCCAGTTGCTCGTGGACGGGCGTATTCGACGTGCGGTCGATGGTGATCATTTCTTCGAGGTGTGGACGTACGGACGTATGAACGTGTGGACGACAGATCGTTTCACCCTCGTCTATACGTCCACACGTCCATACGTTCTCTGCGTAGCGGAGGTAGTTTCAGTCAAAGTCCGAGCAGCTCATAAAATAGTGGCAGCGGGGGCAGCGGTATTTGCAGCCCTGGTTGACGAGCCGGCCACCGCAGTTCGGGCAGAAATCCCAGTAGGCGCAGGCGGCTGGCTCTTCTGCCGGGGCGTCCTTAGGCGGGGTAGGAGAAGGCTGCCGGGCGTCGGCCTGCGGCGTCGGGGAGGCGGGCGGCATGGCGGGGCACGTCAGGCGGGGGAGAGCAGGCCGGCGTGGCGGGCCTCGCGGAGGGCGTCGAAGAGGGCGTCGAAGTCCGGCCAGTCCGCCGCGTCGAGTTCGTAGGTCTGGTAGCCCACCGTGACGATGAGCGTGCGCTTGTACAGGCGCAGGTCGTGGACGCCCTGCCAGGGGAGGGCGGTGCGCCCGTCAAGGACCTCCCACACCATGCGTACGGCGCCGCCGTTCTCATCCACGTGCACTTCGGCAGGGGTGGCGCGGAGACGGAACGCCGTCCACGCCGAAGCCAGCACGAGCGCGCCGGGGAAGCCCCAGAAAAAGAATGGCAGGAGCGACAGCCCCTCCAGAGCCGCTACGAGCGTGGCGATCATCACCGGCAGCATGCATGCGGCCAGGGGCTGCACCAGGGCACGCCCATAGACCTGCCCCATTGGCACCGTGCCGGGATGCTGCCTGCTCTTGAAAACGTGACGCAAGGAAATAAAAGAGTTTACGGTTTACCGTTTCCGGTTTACAGTTAGAAAGTTGTCAACCGACAACCCCCAACCCTAATCCTTGTTCGCGCTCCAGGGTTCGAGAAGCTGCATCATGTCTTCGAGCATCTGCTGCTGGCTCGTCTCGTGGGCGATGGCGAGCAGGTTGCGCACCATCCGCAGCAGGATGTTGCGCGTGTCGGCGGCGGCGAAGTATTCGGGGCGCGGCTTGATCCCGGCTTTGAGGAGAAACCGCAGCCCGTCCTCTTTCAAAAAGGGGGTGCCGCCGTTGAAGAGGTCAAGGAAAACCTCGTTCCTGCCGTCTTCATACTTGACGAGGAAATGCGCCGGCATGTTGACGCCGTGAATGGGCAGTCCGAGCCGCCGCCCGAGGAGGAGAAACACGACGGAGAGGCTGACGGGGATGCCCATCCGGTGGTCGACCACCCAGTTGAGGTAGCTGTTGTTGGGGTCGTAATAATGCTCGCGGTTGCCCGAGAAACCCAGTTCCTGGCACAGGTACTGGCTCAGAATGAAGGCCCGCTCCACCCCCGACGCTGCCTCGATGCGCGGCTGCACCGCCAGGGCGAGATCGTCGAGCTTTTTGCGGTACGAAGCGATGTTGAGGGCCGGAAAGCGGTAAAGGGCGAGCAGAAAAGCGCCGCGCTCCAGGTCCGTGTTGGACGAGTCCATGTTGGCCGTCCACGCCGCACGGATGTCGTCGAAGTGCAGCCCCTGCACCACCGCGTCAATGAGGACGGCGAGGGGCTCGTCGGCGTCCTCGCGCGCGGCGCGGAGGGCAGGGAGGGCGTCGCGCCCGAGGGCATCGAGGCGCGCGCGGATAGCGCGTTGGACGGTCTCGTCCGGGTCGTCGAGCAAGCGGACGAGGGCGGCGATCTCTTCGTGGGTAGCAGATTCGTCAGGCATAGAAGCGGAGTGCGGCGCGTTGACGAACGGACGCATTGACGAACTTCCTCTCTTCGTCTACACGCACCTTTCCGCCTGCACCTACACGCGGGCAGTGGTGGGGGCACGGTCCAGCGCGCCCTGCGTGGCAAAAGCGCGCGGCACCGGCAGGTCCTTCATCGTCCGCAGCCCTGGCGCCGCCTCCCGCACGAGCGGGACGGCGTTGACGAGGGCGGCCACCGTCGCCGTGTCGCCGAAAATGCCGCCGCGCACGACCAGGTCGATGGGCGGCGTGCCCTCGACGTGTACCGCATCGCGCGATCCTTCAGCGCCGACGTACATCTTCAGATCCAGCGACAGGACCCGCCGGTCCTCGATGAACCCCTCGATGGCGTGGTGGATTCCAGCCACCTGCCCCTTCTGGGCCGATAAGAACGGTGTTTTCACATCATTGGCGCAGAGGACAGGATCGAGGCGTTCCTCGATGCGGTCGAGCGTCCAGCCCAGGCCGTCGGCCACGAGGAGGAGGGACTCGCGCAGGCCGATGTGGCCGAAGGTGCCTGTCGCCTTTTTCGCGGCGAACGTTTCCTCGGTCAGCCCCGCGCCCACCTTGCGCTGCAACGGCTCGCGCCGCTTCGAGGCATCGACTACGCGCTCGATGTGGACCGCCGTCACGTCTACGCACGGCGCTGTGGCCGTCAGGGCGAGCGTGTCCATCGCGAAACCGGGGTTGACGCCTGTGCCCAGGAAGACTACGCCGTCCTCCTGCGCCGCCTGATGGAGTTCCTCGGCCAGGGCCGGGTGCCGGTCGAACGGATACGACAGCTCCTCGGTGGAGGAGACGACGTGGGCGCCGTGTCGCGCGCACAGCCGGAGCTGATCCGCCACGCGGTCGAGGAACGAAGAGGTGGTGTGGAGGACAACGTCGGGCTGCGTCTCGCGCAACACCTTGTCAGCGTCGGCCTGGATGAGCACGCCGGATTTTTCGGGCAGGCCGAGCAAGTCAGCTACGTCGCGCCCGGCCTTCTGCGGGTCGATGTCGATGGCGCCGACGAGTTCGATGAGTCCGGTGTGGTGCTTGGCGAGGACGGTGCGGGCCGTCTCCTGCCCGATGGGGCCGAGGCCGAACTGCACGACGCGAATAGGAAAGGACATATCGAGTGCGGAG
>JAHEMB010000328.1 GCA_024643915.1 Rhodothermaceae bacterium
ATGAGGTAGGCGGTCACCCAGCCTGCCGCCACGAGGACGAAGTCCGCAAAGAATAGCAGCCGTTGGAAGAACCGGCTTTGCTCCTGTAACATGATGCGTTAGAGATCCTGACTTCTATCAGCCGATGCCGTAGCCGTGCCTCATACGCTGCGTGTTACCGTGTGAGCCTGAAGGGAGGGAGAAGAACCTGCCGGTAGATCGAATTTTCACAGAGCCAAGATACGGCAAAATGCCGGGATGGTGTTCCCCGCTTGCTACGTCGCCTCCTCCGCCAGGGCGAGGGCGACGAGGACGCCGGCGCGGTCGCCGAGAGCGGGGGGGAGGATGAAGGCGTCGAGGGCCTCGCCGAGGGCAGGGTGCTGCACGTAGCCGTTGAGTTGCTGCTGCACCTTGCGGCGGATGAGGGGAAAAAGCGCCTGCTGGTGCATCACGCCGCCCCCCAGGATGAGCCGCTGCGGCGACAAAGTACAGATGTAGTTGACGAGGGCCAGGGCTAGGTAGTGCGCCTCGATCTCCCACGCCGGATGGTCGGGCGGCAGGGTTTCGGCGCCGCGTCCCCAGCGCGCTGCCATCGCAGGCCCTGCCGCCATGCCTTCCAGGCAATCGCCGTGGTAAGGGCAATGGCCCGCGAAATCGTCGCCGGGGGCGCGCGGGAGAGCGACATGGCCCATCTCGGGGTGGACGAGGCCGTGCAGGGGCCGGCCGTGTACCAGGGCGCCCCCGCCGATGCCCGTGCCCACCGTCAGGTAGACGAACACATCGAGGCCCTGCCCGGCACCCCACCGGTACTCACCGAGGGCCGCCGCGTTCACATCCAGGTCGAAAGCGACAGGCACCGCCAGGGCGCGTCGGATGGCCCCGGCGAAGTCGGTGCCGGCCCAGCCGGGCTTGGGCGTGGTGGTGATATGGCCGTAGGTAGGCGAGGCCGGGTCGGGATCGAGCGGGCCGAAAGCGCCGATGCCAACGGCGACGGGCGGCGCGGGCTGCACGCGGAAGAAAGCTGTCGTCCGGGCGAGCGTCTCCTCCGGCGTGGTGGTGGGGAAGCGTTCGAGGGCGCGCACGTCGTCCGGCCCCGACCCCACGGCGCAGACGAATTTCGTGCCGCCCGCCTCGATGGCGCCGTAAAGCGGTTTCTCTTCGGTCACTGGTTCGGGGGAATGCCTCTGGAGGCGTCATTTGTAAGAAAGCAGCCACAGTCGGGCCGAAACGGCAACGCCGGGCCGCGAGCCGGGTTCGTGTCCATCTTAACACGCACGCCCCCAAACAAGCAACCTCTCTTTCGCGATGGCCCTCGACGCCGTGATTTTCGACCTGGACGGGACGCTGGTAGACACCAACGGCACCCACACACGGGCCTGGCGGCAGGCCTTCGAGCGGTTCAGTTATGTGGTTGGCGAAGACCGCATCGCCCTCGAAATTGGCAAGGGCGGCAGCCTGCTCGTGCCCGCCGTCGTTGGTGAGGCCGCCGAGGAGAAATACGGCGATGCCCTCCGCGATGCCCACGACGAGATCTACCTCGATCTGACCGAGAAGGAAGGCATTGACATCTTCCCAGACGTGCGCCGCCTTTTAGAGGCCGTCCACGCGCGTGGCCTGAAGGCGGCCATCGCCACGGCTGCCAAACAGGAGAGCCTGGAGAAAGTGATGGAGGTGGCGGGGCTGAATCTCGACGAACTGGCCGACGCCGTCGTCACCGATACCGATGTCGAAGAAAGCAAGCCCGCCCCGGACGTGGTGCAGGCCGCCGTCTCCAAACTTGGCCTCTCGCCCGCACAATGCGCCATGGTGGGCGACACGCCCTACGACGTGGAGGCCGCCCGGCGGGCCGGCGTCGTCACCTTCGGCGTGCTCACTGGCGTCCACGATGCCGAGACGATGCGCCGGGCCGGCGCCCGCGCTACCTACGCCGCCGCAAGCGACCTGCTCGACCACCTCGACGACGCACTCAGCCTCGCCTCGCCCGGCGCCGCCCACCTCACCTGGCGCGACCTCGAAGCCCTGATGGCGGAAGCCCTCGACGAGGCCCGCCGCGCCCTCGACGAAGGCAATGTACCCATCGGTAGTGTCCTGGCCGACGGCCACGGGACAATCCTCGCGCAGGGCCGCAGCCGCACCGAGGAAACCGGCAACTTCTTGCTGCACGCCGAGATGGTAGCTTTCGAGAACGCGCTTGGCCAGGTCCCGAGCAACAAGCGCGACACCGTCCTGGTGACGACGCTGGAGCCGTGTGTGATGTGCTACGGCGCAGCGATGTCGGCCCGCGTCGATACAATTTTGTACGCCCTCGAAGCGCCCTTCAACGGGGGTACGGGCCGATGCACGCCCATGCACAGCCCCGGCATGGTAACGCCGCGTGTGATTGGCGGGGTGGGGCGGGAGAAGAGCCGCGAACTGCTAGCCGCCTGGCGGCAGCGCACCGACTCGCCCTTCGCCGAGAAATTGATGCAAGAGGTGTAACCGGACCCCGCGCCGCTTCGGCGATGGTACATCACTGTGTCTACATGCGGGACTGCAAAAGAATTGTGCTGGATTTTCTGCCGGTGGGCCTGGATGAGAGGAAGGGTAGAGGCGCTCCGGTCCTTATCTAGCAAACCCGCCTAGCTCATGGCTCGCTATCACAGTTGCCCCCATTGTAAATCTATCAAAACGGTGCGGGTGAAGCGCCGGCCGGTGGAGAAAATATTGAGCCTCCTCGGTTTCTATCCCTACAAATGTCTCGCATGTGACCATCGGCTCGTGCGCAGCGGCGAGGCCCGGCAGTGGCGGGTGCGGACGGCCCCGGCCTAAGCAAAGCAGGTTGTGCCTTTGTCGGACGAACACGGGGATAGGGAGATACGGAGACGCGGCGCTACGGAAGAGGGGTGGAGGAGAGAGGAGAGATCCGTGAACCCGCTCCTATCGCTCTTCCGCACCTAACTCTCCTCGCTCCTCCAAAACACCGCCTCGCCCCTTCTCCGCGTCCCCGCGTCGCTTTAGATAAGGCGCCCAGCCAACCGGACGCAACTTCGGGCAAGTAAGATTTTCTCGTTAGCTTTTCTTTGAGAGGAGCGTGGAGACAGCCTCAGCGGCGTATCTTCGGTCGCCGTTCTAGACTGCTGATCCGCATCCTTCTCTCAATGGATAAAAAGAACTTCCTTTTCGTCTCTTTCGACGCCCTGCTGATCGATACCGCGTGGCGGGTGGCCCGGGAGGGGCACGACGTCTGTTTCTACATCGACCACCCCCTCAAAAAGACCATCGGCGACGGCTTCGTGCCCAAAACCGATGACTGGCGGGCCGAGGTAGACTGGGCCGACGTCATCGTTTTCGATGACGTACTGGGCATGGGCTCCTGGGCCGCCGAGCTGCGGCAGCGCGGCAAAGCGGTCGTTGGCGGCACGCCCTACACGGACCGCCTGGAGGACGACCGCAGCTTCGGGCAGAAAGAGCTGAAGAAGCACGGCATCTCGATCCTGCCCTACGAGGAGTTCGATAACTTCGACGACGCCATCCGCTACGTCGAGAACAACCCGGCGGCCTACGTCATCAAGCCCAGCGGCGAGGCGCAAAATGTCAAGCGCCTCCTCTTCGTCGGGCAGGAGGACGACGGGCGGGATGTGGTGCAGGTGCTCGAAACGTACCAGCGTCTCTATGCCGAGCAGGTGAAGGTTTTCCAACTCCAGAAGCGCGTCGGGGGGGTGGAGGTGGCCGTGGGCGCGTTTTTCAACGGGTACGAGTACGTCACCCCCATCAACATAAACTTCGAGCACAAAAAGCTTTTTCCCGGCAACATCGGCCCCTCGACGGGTGAGATGGGGACGCTGATGTACTGGAGCGCGCCCAACCGCCTCTTCAACCGCACCCTCAAGCGGCTGGAAAACAAGCTGCGCGACGAGCGCTACGTCGGCTACATCGACCTCAACTGCATCGTCAACAGCCAGGGCGTCTACCCGCTCGAATTCACGGCGCGCTTCGGGTATCCGTCCATCATGATCCAGCAGGCCGGCATGGTCACGCCCATCGGCGCCTTCCTGGCATCCCTCGCCGAGGGCCGTTCGATCCCGCTCAAGACGCGCACGGGCTTTCAGGTGGGCGTGCGCGTGGTGGTGCCGCCCTATCCGTACCAGGACATGGACGCCTTCAAAGCGATGTCCAAAGATGCCGTGGTGCTTTTCAAGAAGCCGAACCAGAACCTCGACGGCATTCACATCGAAGACGTGCGGCTGGAGAACGACGCGTGGCTGATCACGGGGATGTCCGGCGTGGTCCTCGTAGTGGTGGGCATGGCCCCGACGGTGAAACAGGCGCAGGCACAGGCGTACAATCGGATCAAAAATATCATGATCCCGAACATGTACTACCGCACCGACATCGGCGACCGGTGGATGGAGGACAGCGACCGGTTGCACAACTGGGGCTACCTGCGCGAGGCGTGAGGCCCGCCTCTGCCTGTGTGTCGCTCACCGAAGTAGAAGCATCTGTCGCACGGCGCGGAATGTGCCTGCCTCTAATCGGTAGAAGTAGAGGCCGCTGGGGAGCGTGCCTGCCTCAATCGTAATCTCATATCGACCCGCTGGTTGCTCTGCTGCCCCGAGCATCGCCACACGCCGTCCCTGCACATCGTAGCCCGTAAGGTGTACCGGCGCGTGCTGAGGCAGGGCATAGCGAATGAGCGTCGTCGGGTTGAACGGGTTGGGATGGTTGGTTTCCAGCGAGAACCATGACGGGATCAGGGGGATCTCCTTCGTCGAGACAATGGAGCATCCGGTGCTGCGCAAATCGCGGATACCCTGGAGCCAAGCCTGAAAGTTTGGCTCCGACGGCTCGCAGAAGTCTGTGTTGTCGAACCAAAACGCATTGAGCATGGTCAGGTTGATCAAGCTCAAGGAGAGCGTGCCGCTCAATGGAGTGTCATGGAGGAACAGGTCGGTGAGGTTGATGAGGTTGCCCGACTCCGGCGGGATCGGCCCCGCGAGTTGGTTGCCGCTAAGGCTTAACATCGTGACGCGGTTGCCGGTAACCTCAACCCCCTCCCATTCTAAGACCGGCCGCGTGAGCCAGTGCGCGTTATCGATCCAGGTGGGTCTGCCCGCGGCATTGTAGAGTACTACGAGGGCGAGCGAATCCTGCTGGATGATCTATGCCCAGAGGGGGGCTTCCCAGTAGGAGCCCCAGCAGCAGGAGACCCGTTAACGAAACCAATCGCCGAGGTTTTTTTCCTATTTTCAGCAGCGTAGAGAAGCAGCGATCCGCCTGCCTAGGGGCAGCGGGCGGTTTTCCCCACAGGACCCGCAGGGC
>JAHEMB010000329.1 GCA_024643915.1 Rhodothermaceae bacterium
CGGCCTCACCGAGTTTACCAGCAACTGGGACCGCTACATCCACGCGCTCTACTGGTGCGTCACCACCCTCGCCACGGTGGGCTATGGCGACATCGTGCCGGAGAACAACGCCGAGCGCCTGTACGCCATCGGGGTGATGCTTATCGGGGTGGGGGTTTACGGCTTCGTCATCGGCAATATCGCCGGCATTCTTGCCAAGATCGACCCGGCGCGGGCACGCTACGCCGAGCAACTCGAACGGATCGACACGTTTCTCAAATACAAGCGCGTGCCGGCCAGCCTCCAGCGCCGCATCCACGAGTACTACGAGTACCTGTGGGAGAACCGGCGCGGCCACAACGAGGGGGCCATCCTGACCGACCTGCCGCCCCGCCTCCGCACCGAGATTGCCCTCTTCCTCAAGCGCGACCTGATCGACAACGTCCCCCTCTTCCAGGGCACCGGCGAGGCGTTCCTGCGCGAGGTGGCCCTTAAGATGGAGCCCGTCGTCTTCGCGCCCGGCGACTATGTTCTCCGCGCGGGGGCGAAGGGGCAGGACATGTATTTCATCAGCCGAGGCATCGTCGAGGTCGTCTCGGCCACGGGCCAGCAGGTCATCACTACGCTCGAAGACGGCGACTACTTCGGCGAGATCGCCCTCGTGCTCAACCAACCGCGCACCGCAGATATCCGCGCCCGCACCTACTGCGACCTATATCGACTCGACCGCGCCACCTTCGAGCGCATTCTCTCGCACCACCCCCGCATCGCCGCCCAGATCGAAGCCATCGCCCACGAGCGCTACGAGGACGAGATGGAGAAATAGGTTGACCGCTTGGCGGTTTCTCTTGCAGCTGCCTGTTCGTCAAACGAAAATGAGCGGCGGTACGTCCTTTTCGAGGCCGGGCGGGGAAGGGAAGAAGTCCTGCATGAAGCCGCCCATCTCATCGAGCGTCTGGGTGGAGAGGAGGGCGGCGAGTTCGTCCATTGCCGCGCCGCCCAAGAGGCAGGGAACGTGCGCGAGGAGCATCCGGTCGCCCTCGCACAAACCAACGACCTGGTACTCGTCCAAGTCCTCAGCCGCCGTGCCGGTGACGACGCAGTGCGAAAGCCAGCGCCGGGGGTCCGCCGCCTTGTCGTGGAGCAGCCGCCGCGCCCGCCCTTCGTAATCGATGCGTTCGCTGAAGTAGGCTTCAATCCGTTGCCTGGATTCCTCCGAGAAGCTCGTCCAGACGGCGTCGTAGCAGGGGAGGCACAGGGCGTATTCGAAGATGAGATCGCGCGAGCCGAGGCTGCGCACGGTGCGGAAGGCTTTCTCGATCAGGTATTCGGTACCGGCCTCCAGCAGGGAGCGGTCACAGGCAAGGCAGTGGCGGAAGGGCGCGCCGGTCTCTTCGGAGAAAAAGGGCTGGGGCAACGGCACTGATCTCCAGTTGGGCATCATAGCAAGCGTGGAAGGCACCGGGCCGGTATCAGGCGCGGTGGAGGCTGCGCTGAATGGGACGTGTGACGGTTCTCTTAGCGCGGACAGGCGAGCGAGGTTTCTTCCCGCGCGGAGGGCCGCGTCTGTCTGGTCTTCATGGGTGGTGCGTCGCCGCGCTGCATGATAGCTTGTTGCCGGCCAATCAGTCGGAGAGGCTGCGGCTGGATGGGCGGGGGTTGCCCAGCGGCGTCTACGTCATCCGCGTAGCAGGCGAGCATCTCTCCGACGTGCAGCAGGTGATGCTGGTGCGATAGAGATCCGCCTAGAAAGATCCGCCTGGTTTTTGAAACCCGACGGGTCTTCTTATTAGCTCGACGGGGCTGTTCTCTGGCGGAACTGAGGTTAGGCGGCGACGTGTTACGAGGCAACCCCATCGATCCGATCATTCGAGAAAGTGCTATGCCTCGCCTGTCGTTTCTTTTCGCTTTTCTGGTAACCTGTCTGCTCGTCGGTTGTGCCTCATCAATGCAGACGCAGGAGGTGCAGACGTTGCCGCCAACGTCGCCGCCTCCTGCGCGTGCCATATCGGACGAGCCGACGCGGGCCGAGGCCATCGCGTTCGTCGATTCGGCGGAGGCGGTGCTGTTCGACCTGGGCGTGAAGGCGGGCCGGGCGGCGTGGGTGCAGGCCACCTACATCACGCCGGACACCGAGATCCTCGCCGCCGAGGCCAACGAAAAGGTCATCAGCGCAGGCGTCGATTTCGCCGTGCAGGCCGCCCGCTACGATGCCCTCGACCTGCCCGCCGACACGCGGCGCAAGCTCGACCTGCTGAAGCACGGCCTGACGATGCCCGCCCCGCAGGACCCGGCCAAAACGAGCGAGCTGGCGAAGATCGCCGCCGGCATGGAGAGCGCCTACGGCCAGGGCGAATACTGCCCGCCGGGGGGCGAATGCCTCAACCTGGAGGAGTTGATGGAGATCATGGCCACCAGCCGCGACCCCGCCCAACTCCGCGAGGCGTGGGAGGGCTGGCGCACCATCTCCGTCCCCCTGCGCGACCACTACCAGCGCTTCGTCGAACTCACCAACGAAGGTGCCCGCCAGCTTGGCTTCTCCGATCTGGGAGCGATGTGGCGCTCGCAGTACGACATGCCGCCCGACGCTTTCGCCGCAGAGGTGGACCGGCTGTGGAACCAGGTGAAGCCGCTATACGACGGGCTCCACTGCTACGTTCGGGGCGAGCTGGCCGAGGCCTACGGTGCTGACGTGGTGCCCCCTGACGGTCCCATCCCGGCCTACCTGCTGGGCAACATGTGGGCGCAGGACTGGAGCAACATCTACGACCTCGCGGCCCCCGGTGACGCCGACCCCGGCTACGACCTCACCGAGCGCCTCAAAGCCAAGGGCCTCGACGCGGTGGAGATGGTGCGCTACGGCGAGGGCTTCTTTAGCTCGCTCGGCCTCGATCCGCTCCCCGAGACGTTCTGGGAGCGCTCGCTCTTCACCAAGCCCGCCGACCGGCAGGTGGTCTGCCACGCCAGCGCCTGGGACGTCGATGCGGTGGACGATCTGCGCATCAAGATGTGCATCGACGTCAATGCCGAGGACTTCCAGACGATCCATCACGAGTTGGGCCACAACTATTACCAGCGCGCCTACAACCAGCAGCCGTACCTCTACCGCGGCAGCGCCAACGACGGCTTCCACGAAGCCCTCGGCGACGCCGTCGCCCTCTCCGTCACGCCCGAGTATCTGAAAGAGGTAGGCCTGATTGACGCCGCGCCGCCACCTTCGAAAGACGTGGGCCTGCTGCTGCGCGATGCGCTCGACAAGATCTCCTTCCTGCCCTTCGGTCTTCTCGTGGACAAGTGGCGCTGGCAGGTTCTCTCGGGTGAGGTGCGCCCCGACGAATACAACCAGGCGTGGTGGGAGCTACGCGAGCAGTACCAGGGTATCGCCCCGCCCACCCCGCGCGGCGAGGAATTCTTCGACCCCGGCGCCAAGTACCACGTGCCGGCCAACGTGCCGTACACGCGGTATTTCCTCGCGGCCATCCTCCAGTTCCAGTTCCATCGCTCGCTGTGTGAGGCGGCGGGCTTCGAGGGGCCGCTGCACCGCTGCTCCATCTACGGCAGCAAAGAGGCGGGCCGCCGCCTCGACGCGATGATGCAGATGGGCCTGAGCCGCCCCTGGCAGGACGCGCTCGAAGCCCTCACCGGTAGCCGCGAGATGGACGCCACCGCCATCATCGATTACTTCGCCCCCCTGATGACGTGGCTGGACGAGCAGAACGAGAACCGTACGTGTGGCTGGTGAATGGTGCTGAGGCGCGAACGGCACATAGCGAAGGGCGAATAGAGAGCCTTGCCCTTAACCCTATTCGCCCTTCACCATGATTCGCTTCGCACCATCTCGTCGAGGGCACACCGGCTCCACGCGCCGTGCAGCTTCTGCCCGGTGGGCCCTGCCACGGCCTATCCGCTGCACTGGGCGACTCCGAGTTTGGACGTAGCGGCGATCTTGCCTTGCAGGGGCGTGGTGTCTATGGTACTTCGGTCGCCAATCCTGGGTACATCGGCCAACGTAGGCGACCTGTAGCCGGCAGTCGAGCCCCGGGTCCGTTAGACCTCATGGACGTGTTTAGACCATGAAGCTACTCTCAGGCATCGTCGTAGTAGCGGCCGGCCTTTTCCTAATCGGATTAGCCATCGTCGTCGTTGTTAAACCGGTGCTGGCCGAACGCTTCCTGAACTCCTTTGCGAGTTCGGCGCGGGCGCATTACACGGAACAGGCATTGCGCCTGGTTGCCGGATCAGGCCTCGTCCTCTTCTCTCCTTCGATGTGGTACGCGGAGCTGTTCGCGTTCCTGGGGTGGCTCATCGTTGTGACGTCCGTAGGACTGCTTTTTATCCCCTGGCAGTGGCATCACCGGTTTGGCAAGTGGGCGATTCCGCTGGCGATCCGGCACATGAAATGGTATGCAATCAGCGCCTTCGCGCTCGGCGCATTCATCCTCTATGGCGCTTCTCGCTCCGCCGTCTCTTGACGGACGGATCAGTGCCGGGCAGCACCAGGGGCCGCCGGGTGCTCGTCCGGCCCTGGCAGGCGTTCGACGCAGGAGCGCATACCCTGCGCCCTGGCTTGTCTCCTGGTTCCTATTTTTTGCGGCTGATCCTGGACGATGGGCGACAGGGGTAATTCTTCACGCGGCCCATGATCGTTTTTTGATAAAAGGCGATTCGTAACCTGCCGCTCCTCGGAGAAAGGAGCAGCCTTCTGAGTCCTCGTCCCCACACATCCACACGTCCACATGTCAGCCCAGCGTCGGTGGCACCACGTCGAAGCCGGGGTAGGTCTGGCCGCTGGCGTGGTTCGGATCGACGAACGCGCTGTTCTGCTCGTACGCTTCGGCCTGTGACTTCCTCGGGTAGATCGCCGTCACTGTGTCTGCGTCGTCGCTGCCGCTTGCGGCGCGTGGCTGCACCACGAAATTGGCCTCGTCCTCAAACGGCGTGCATTCGATGACCTGCATCATGCCGTTGTCCTCGTGCTGGAGGAGGTGGCAGTGGTTGACGTAGGCGCCGACGTAGTCCGGGAAGCGGGCGCGGAAAACGATGCGGCCCCCGTGGCGCGGGATCCAGAGGGCGTCCATCCAGCGCGGCTGCGGGTTGCCTGCGTTGTCGGTCAGGATGTTGACGAGGTTGCCGTCGGCGTCGGGGATCTCGATGCGCGTCACCCAGAACGGATTCTGGTGGATGTGGAACGGGTGATCCACCCCCCGCGTGAGGGCCTGGAACTGCTGGTCCTCGTCGAAGCGGCGCTGCCCCTCGGCGCGCGTCATCGGGTAGTTGACGTAGTGGTTCTTGTAGT
>JAHEMB010000330.1 GCA_024643915.1 Rhodothermaceae bacterium
GAAATCCGGCAGGCGTCGGCGCGGCGGCTGGTGGAGATGGACTTCCCCGGCTACGCCATCGGCGGCCTCTCGGTGGGTGAGGAGGCCGAGCGGATGTACGCCACCATCGAAGTCGTCAACGAGGTGCTGCCCGAAGTGAAGCCGCGGTACCTGATGGGCGTAGGCACCCCCGCGAACCTGCTCGAAGCCGTCGCGCGCGGCGTCGATATGTTCGACTGCGTGATGCCCACGCGCAACGGCCGCAACGGCACCCTCTTCACCACCGAGGGCATCGTCAACATCCGCAACAAGAAGTGGGCGACCGACTTCACGCCCCTCGACCCCGGCCTCGACCGCTACGCGTCCCAGACCTTCTCGAAAGCCTACGTCCGCCACCTCTTCAAAGCCAACGAGATCCTCGGCCTCCAGATCGCCTCGCTCCAGAACCTCTCATTCTACCTCTGGCTCATGCAGCAGGCCCGCGCCGCCATCATCGAGGGCCGCTACCGCGCCTTCCAGGCAGAGATGCAACCCCGCATCAGCCGGCGGCTGTGACTGCGTGTGGACGAAAGGACGTGTGGACGTATGGACGATTCTTTTCCTCAACCCCATCCACACGTTCAAACGTTCACACGTCCTTTCGTAAACCGAACTTCCCCTCCCGCCCCCGCGTTACAGGCAAACTTTTTGCAGAAGGCACGCCCCCTCTCGTGGGCACCCATTCCGCACTCCGCACTCCGCATTCCGCACTTAAATAATGCGTTCGTTCGACGTCCCTGTTTTCTATAAGAGCCCCATCATCACGCGCGTGAAAGAGGCGCGGCGGGTGATGGACCCGCGCAAGCGCGACCTCGACCCGTCCGTCCTCGATTTCGGGCCGGTGCGGTTCAAGCTGGCCCGCCACTTCGGCTTCTGCTACGGCGTCGAGAACGCCATCGAGATCGCCTACCGGGCGCTCGAAGAGAATCCGGGGCGGCGCGTCTTCCTGCTCTCCGAGATGATCCACAACCCGCACGTCAACGACGACTTGCAGCGGCGCGGCATCCGGTTTTTGCGGACTACGGAGGGCGAGCAACTCATCCCGTTCGACGAACTGACGCCCGACGACATCGTCATTATTCCTGCCTTCGGCGCCTCGCTCGAAGTGCAGGCCGACCTGGCGCTGCGCGGGGTGGAGACGGCCCGATACGACACCACCTGCCCGTTCGTCGAGAAGGTGTGGAAGAAGAGCAGCCAGATCGGCGGAAAGTCCTACACCATCGTCGTTCACGGCAAGCGGTTTCACGAGGAGACGCGCGCCACGTTCTCGCACGCCAAAGAGGCCGCCCCCGTCGTCGTCGTCCGCGACCTCGACGAGTCCGAGGCCCTGGCTAGAGTCATCCGGGGAGAGGCAGACGCGGCCTTTTTCTTCGAGCGCTTCGCCGACCGCTTCTCCGCCGGCTTCGACCCCGACCGCGACCTGCGGCGCATCGGCGTGGTGAACCAGACGACGATGCTCGCGACGGAGACGCAGGCCATCGCCGACCTGCTGCGGCAGGCGATGATCGACCGCTACGGCGCGGCGGAGATCCAGGACCATTTCGCCGACACGAGCGACACGCTCTGCTACGCCACCAACGAAAACCAGAGTGCCACCCTCGCCCTCATCGAGAGCGGCGGCGACGTGGCGGTTGTCGTCGGCGGCTATAACTCGTCGAACACGAGCCACCTGGTCGAGCTATGCGAGGCGGCGATGCCGACGTTCTTCGTCAAGGATGCCGACGAGATCCTCTCGCCCACCCGCATCCGCCACTTCGACATCCACGCCAAAACCGAGCGCGAGACCACAGACTGGCTCCCGGCCAAACGCCCCCTTGACGTGGTGCTGACCGCCGGCGCCTCCTGCCCCGACGCGCTCCTCGACGAGGTCGTGCGCAAGCTCCTCGCCTGGTTCCCCGACGCTTGCCCCCTCGAAGAAGCCCTCGCCCCTTTCGAGGCGGCTGCCGTCTGAAAACGTATGGACGTGTGGAGGTCTGTACGTATGAAAGATTTCTGACCTCCTCCTGCTCGTCCACTCGCCCACACGTAAAAGCCATGCCCTGGTACGCACACTGGTTCGACCGGGACGAGTACGAGCTTGTCTACCAGAACCGCGACGAAGAGGAGGCCGAGCGGCTGGTGGATCTGCTGGAGCGGACGGCCCGCCCCGCCCCCGAGGCGAAGATCCTGGACGTAGGCTGCGGGCGGGGGCGGCACGCGCGGACGCTCGCCCGGCGCGGCTACTGTGTCACCGGCATCGACCTGTCGGAGCGGGCGCTGATGCAGGCGCGGCAACGCGCCGAGGAAGAGGCCATTCCCCCCGAACGCCTCCGCTTCCTCCAGCGCGACATGCGCGGGCCGCTCGGCGATAGCTGCTATGACGGCGTCGTCAACCTCTTCACCGCTTTCGGCTACTTCGACGATGAGGAGGACCACCTGCGCGCCCTCTGTTCGATGACGACCGCGCTTAAGCCCGGCGGCTGGCTCTTTCAGGATTTTCTCAACGCGCCGTATGCCGCCAGCCACCTCGTCCCCATCGACAGCCGGATCGAGGACGGCGTGGAGATCCTCCAGCGGCGCTGGGTGGAGGACGGACGCATCAACAAGGAGATCACGCTTTACGACGACGGCGCCCCCCGCCACTTCACCGAGTCCGTCCGCCTCCTCACCCTCGACGACTTCGCCCGCCTCTATGAAACGGCCGGCCTGACCCTGCAACACACCTTCGGCGACTACGACGGCGGCCCTTCTTCCGAGACAGCGCCCCGATTGATTCTCTACGCCCAGCGCCTCGCGCGCGGCTGCTGAAACAGATGAGCCGACGAAACGACGAGCCGACGAAACGACGAGCCGACGAAACGACGGGCGCCCCCCTGCCGGCTCCTCTTCGTTTCTTCGATGCTTCGGCTCATCGTTTCAATCCCCCCGCGCCCCGATCCCTGTGCGGCCCCGCCATCCGCTATCTTCTTCTAACCGCTATCCTCATCCTTTTCTCCGGTTGTAGCCTGTTCGAGACGCGGACGCCGGAGCCGCCCCTCGGCGAGGCGGGCACCTTCGTGCAGCCGGACACGCCCGAGCAGGTGGTGGCGAACGTGGAGGCAGCGGTGGAGGAACTGAGCCCAACCAACTACCGCCGCTCCCTCGCCGACGCCTTCACCTACAAGCCCTCCGACACGGCGGCGCAGCAGTTCAACGTATGGTCGGGGTGGGACCGGTCGAGCGAGGAGCGGTACTTCAGCGCCCTCGTGGCGGCGGCCACCGTCAACGCCGTGCCGCAACTCTCCCTCAACGACCAGCGTTTCGAAATCTTGAGCGAGACGCAGTACGTGTTCGAGGCCAACTACGTCCTCAACGTCCCCCACCGCGACCCCGACGCGCCGACCGACGTGCAGGGCCACCTCGTCTGGGAACTCTTGCAGGACGCCGACGGCCTCTGGCGCCTCGCCCAGTGGACCGACCAGGAACTCGGCAACAACGCCTCGTGGAGCACCCTCAAGGCGGAGTTCGTGCAATAATTATGAGTGGAAGAATGGAAGAGTGGAGGAATGGAGGAGAGGAAAAGGGGAAGCGCGTAAGGGTGTATGAGCGTAAGATCCCGTCTCGTACGCTCCTATGCTCTTGCCCTTCTACCCTCCTTAGATCCTCCATTCTTCCCCTCCTCCTCTCCTCCATTCTTCTGGCGGCGTGCAACCCGTTTGCGCCGGCGCTCGAAGAGGGCGACCCGTTCGGCGACCTGCTGGGCGACCCGGCCACCATCGAGGGCTTCTTTACGAACTTCCGCAATGCCTACGAACTGCGCGACATTTCCCTCTACGAGCCGCTCCTCGACTCCACCTTCCTCTTCGTCTACTTCGACTTCGACGCGCAGGTGGAGCGCGAGTGGGGGTTCGCGCAGGAGTTGGAGAGCACGCGCCGCCTCTTCCAGAACAGCAGCCTCATCCAACTCCGGTGGAACCAGATCCTCTCGCAGGACGTGTTCGACGCCGGCACGCGCGCCCGCGTCATCCGCTCCTTCAACCTCACCATCACCCTCGATGCAGGCGACGTCTTCCGGGGCGACGGCAACGTCAACTTCCTCCTGGCCCGCCCCGACACTGCCGCCGCCTGGCGCCTCCAGCGCTGGCGCGACGAGAGCGAGTTTTAGCGGTTTGTTCTTGGTACTTTGTGCTTAGGACGCTCGCTACGCTCATTCTCGTTTCTTATCCTTCGGGGTACGGCGCCAGGGATAGGGAAGCGATCCAAAGAACAAAGCACGAAAAACGAAGCACGAACAATGCAAGCAGCCCTCGAGTACGCGAAGCAGCACCAGGAACGGTTTGTCGATGAACTAGAGGACCTGCTGCGCATTCCTTCGATCAGCACCGACAGCGCCTACGCCGCCGACGTGCAGCGCACCGCCGACTGGCTGGTCGATCACCTCAAAAGCATCGGCATCGGGCACGCCGAGGCGGTGGCGACCAAGGGGCACCCCATTGTCTACGCCGAGCACCGTGTGGGCGACGACAAGCCGACCGTCCTCGTCTACGGCCATTACGACGTGCAGCCCCCCGACCCGCTCGAATTGTGGGACTCGCCGCCCTTCGAGCCCGTCCGCAAGAACGGCACGCTCTACGCGCGTGGCGCCTGCGACGACAAGGGCCAGATGTTCATGCACCTGAAGGCCGCCGAGGCGTATTTGCAGAACGGCCAGGCGCTGCCCGTCAACCTCAAGCTCCTCATCGAGGGCGAGGAAGAGAGCGGGTCGGAGCACCTGCGGCCCTTTATCGAGGAGAACAAGGACCGTCTCGCCGCCGACGTCGTGCTGATCTCCGACACGGCCCTCTTCGGCGACGGCATCCCGTCAATCACGTACGGCCTGCGGGGGATGGCCTACGTGCAGGTGGAGCTGACCGGCCCCAACCGCGACCTCCACTCGGGTGTCTACGGCGGCGCCGTGGAGAACCCGCTCAACGTGCTCTGCCGCCTCATCTCCGGCCTGCACGACACCCACCACCGCGTCACCATCCCCGGCTTCTACGACGACGTCCGCCCCCTGACCGACGAGGAGCGCAAGACCTTCCGCCAGTTGCCCTTCGACAAGGACGCCTGGATGAAATCGGTAGGCGTCGAAGCGGTGCGGACCGAGGAAAGCTACTCCACGTTGGAAGCCATCACCGCCCGCCCCACGCTCGACGTGAACGGCATCTGGGGCAGCTACCAGGGCGAGGGCGCCAAGACCGTCCTTCCCGCCAAGGCCGGCGCCAAGATCTCCATGCGCCTCGTCC
>JAHEMB010000331.1 GCA_024643915.1 Rhodothermaceae bacterium
GCGAAACGCCCACGGTCTTCGGGGAGGAGCGGGCGGATGTCGAACGTGCGAACGCGCACCTCGCGGTGCTGCAATTCTTCCTCGGCGCGGCTGCGGCTGCCGGCATGTTCGAGGGTGCGGTCGTATTCCGGCCCGAAGCGCTCGCGCAGGTGGCGGCTGCGGCGGCGCCGGGTCATCAGCCACACCAGGGCGGCCCCCAGCACGAAGGCCAGCACGACCACGCCTATCCAGATCGTCGATTCTGATTCCATGACGTCCCCTCTTGTGTTTGGTGGAGGTCCCTGTTTTCCTTGCTTCAACCTTGCTTCGGCCAGACGGATTTATCGCCTGCCCGGGGAGCCGGTAAAGATGTGGATACCTCTGCCCTGTCTCGCCTCAACGCATGCCGGGCTTGTAGGAATAGCCCGACAAGCTTTTCCTCACTTTCCTTATAGACATTGATGACATGATTGTCGATTTTTATGCTCTTGTACCAAACGCACGCGGGGCGGCATGGCAGCATCGTTAACGAGCGGGTCGTCCTCGGGCGCGTTCTCTCCTGATCTCACGGCTGCGACGATCCAGCGCTGCCTGGCGTTGTTGGAAGCGGCGTCGCACCACCTCGGGCACACCCTCGACGTATCGCAGGCCCTTCAGCGCCTCTCCGCCGCTATCACGCTCCTCGACGAGTTGCTCGGCGAAGCGCAACGCTGGCCTTTCACGGGGCAACTCTCGTCGGTGCCCGAGTGCCGAGAGATCCTCCAGGCGGTCATCTACTTCCAGCAAGCAGCCCTCGGCCACCTCAGGGACGGCGACCCCCTCCGCGCCCACATCATCCTCTGCGCCCACCCCGCCGCGCTGCATCACATCCGCGCTTTTCTGGCGACGTTTATGAACGACCTGTAGTTTTTCGTTCTGAGTGCTTTGTTCTTTGGGACATCCTACGTCGCCCTTTTCTGAAGCACAAAGAACGAATGCAAAGGCGAGGAACGTCCTGAGAACGAAGTCCGAAGTCTCAGCGAAAATCTTATCTTGGGGTCGCAAACCTTCGCTTCGAACCTGCCGCTTTCTCTCGTCGCCATGCGCCCGCGCACCCTTCAGGCCGCCTTCTTCATCGCGCTCCTCGTCCTGACCACGCTCGCCTTCGTCGGGCTGATCCTGGACTTTATGATGCCGGTTTTCTGGGCGGTGGTGCTCGCCATCATCTTCCGCCCGATGCAGCGGCGCTGGCTGAAAACGGTGAAGGGACGGCAGGCGCTGGCCTCGGTGCTGAGCCTCCTGAGCATCATCGTCATCGTCATCCTGCCTCTTTTCCTGGTGGGGCTGGCCGTCACGAGGGAGTCGGTGGCCCTCTACGAGCGGATCGCCTCGGGCGAATTGGATCTGCAAGAGCCGCTGCGATATTTCGAGCGCACCCTGCCTCTGTTGACCGAGCAGCTGAACGAGTTCGGCGTGGAGGTGGAGAAGATCCGCGAGAGTGTGGCAGGGGCGGCCGTTACGGGGAGCCGCTTTGTCGCCTCGCGGGCGCTCGCCTTCGGGCAGGATGCGCTGCGCTTCACGGTGCTGCTCTTCCTGATGCTCTACATCCTCTTCTTCTTTCTGCGCGACGGCCCTCGCCTCATCGACGCCCTCGTCCGTGCCCTCCCGCTCGGCGATGCGCGCGAGCGCCGGCTCTTCGCCAAGTTCGCCGAGGTGACGCGGGCTACGATCAAGGGCACGCTCGTGGTGGGGCTGGTGCAGGGGACCATTGGCGGGCTACTCTTCTGGATGCTGGGTCTGCCGGCGCCGGTTTTCTGGGGGGTTATCATGACGCTCCTCTCGTTCCTGCCCGCCATCGGGGCGGCCCTGGTGTGGTTGCCCGCCGCCCTCATCCTGATGGCAACGGGTCACGTGGGCAAGGGCCTCATCCTCCTCGTGGCCGGCACGCTTATCATCGGGCTGGTGGACAACCTGCTGCGGCCCCTCCTCGTCGGGCGCGACACGCAGATGCCCGACTTCCTGATCCTGCTCTCGACACTTGGGGGGCTGGCGGTCTTCGGTCTCTCGGGCTTTGTCATCGGCCCCATCATCGCCGCCTTCTTCCTCGTTGTGTGGGAGATGTTCGTAGAGGACTACGGCGCGCAGGATGACGTGGCAATGGTGGAGGAACCTTTGGTCCAGGCGGAGGCTGCGGCGGAGGCTGCGGCGGCGGGGCCAAGGGAGTCGCGTTGACGTTGTGTGTTACCCAGGACGCGGTGAATAGGCTGGCAGAAAGGAGCCTCCTATGCGGTCACAATCCGTCGAAAGAGAGAAGGCGCTGGGCCTGACGCTTCTGGTCAAGATCGTACTGACGTTCTTCTGGGCGTTGGGAGCGCTGCTGGCTCGGCCTTCTTTGTTCGAGACGCTGGGATTTCCAACTCCAGAACTTCTCGTGTTCGTTCGTCTTCTTGGTATGGCGTATGCGGC
Source organism: Rhodothermaceae bacterium (assembly GCA_024643915.1). Classification (GTDB taxonomy): domain Bacteria; phylum Bacteroidota; class Rhodothermia; order Rhodothermales; family JAHEMB01; genus JAHEMB01. The sequence goes on from JAHEMB010000331.1 coordinate 2,425, forward strand.
GCTCCTTGTCGGGTACATCCTGGCTTACCGCTCGCTGCGTCGTACCGGCATGACCGAAGCCGTATGGAGCACCGTGTGGGTTGGTTTTGCCAGTAACGGGGGCGCCGCGCTGATTCTGATAACAGAAGGCGTGCTGGGAGCGTATGCCCTGTGGGGGGTGGCCGCACGCGTTATCATGTGGCTTTCGGCGGTGCTGACAGCATCTATCGCGGTATCGCTCTGGTGGACAGGCCTCCAACAGGGCCGTCCTTCGTGAGCTTCAAAGGTGCTGCGCATTCAACGAAGGGAATCCATCAAGGCCGGAGACCTGAAGGGCTTGCCGGGAGATCGTTACAGGCGCGACCCACGCGACGGGAAACGAGGCTTAGGAGCGGCTCGTTTCCTCGTAACCTCGCGCCTTCCCACTCCCCTCCCCCCGCTCTCCTCCCGCCTCTTATCCCCTCCCTCCTCCCATGAAAAGCTCCGTTCGCGTCGGCACGGCGGCCGGCATCGGCATCTTCCTGCATTGGACGTTCCTGCTGTTGATTGTCGGCCTTTTCGTTTTCTACCTACTCCGGGGGGAGAACCTGGCGGCGGCCCTCGTCGGGGTGGGCGTCGTCGGGGCCGTGTTTCTGTGCGTGGTGCTGCACGAACTGGGCCACGCCCTCGCCGCTCGCCGCTACAACGTGCCCACGCGCGACATCACGCTCTACCCCATCGGCGGGGTGGCCCGATTGCAGCGCATTCCCGAGGAGCCGATGAAGGAGTTCTGGATCGCCGTGGCGGGGCCGGCCGTCAACCTCGTGATTGCGATCCTGCTGCTCCTCGTGATCCTGGCGACGGGCGCCTCGTTCGCGCCCTCTTCGATCCTCGATCCCGGCACGCACCTCCTCGCCACGCTCATGTGGCTCAACGTGGTGTTGGTGGGGTTCAACCTGCTGCCGGCCTTTCCGATGGACGGTGGGCGTGTGCTGCGGGCCCTCCTGGCCACGCGCACGGACTACGCCCGCGCCACCGAGATCGCCGCCAACGTGGGGCAGGGCATGGCGATCCTCTTCGGCCTCGTCGGACTGGTTTTCTTTAACCCGTTTTTGCTGTTCATCGCCCTCTTCGTCTACGTCGGGGCGCAGCAGGAGGCGCGGCAAGCCATGCTCCGCGCCGTCACGCAGGGTGTGCCCGTGCGACAGGCCATGATGACCCGCTTCACGCGGCTCGCCCCGGAAGACACCGTCGCCGACGCGGTGGAAGCCCTGCTGGCCGGCTCCGACCAGGATTTCCCCGTGGTCGAGGGCGAGGCGGTGGTGGGGGTGCTGACCCGCAAGCAGCTCATGAAGGCGCTCTCGGAGCATGGGCGCACTGTGCGTGTAGGCGACGTGCTCGAAGGCGGCTGCTTCACGGTGGAGGATGGCGCCCTCCTCGAAGAAGCCTTTGCACGCATGGTCGAGGCAAGCTGCTCGACCGTGCCCGTGATGCGCGGCGGGCGCCTCGTGGGCCTGCTGACGCTCGAAAATTTGGGCGAATTGTTGATGATTAACTCCGCCCTCCGCAAGGCACCCGCGCCCCACGACAGCGCGTCGATGCCCCCGTCCTGATTCCACTCTTCGATCTCATAGGGGACGCCCCGGTGGAGACTGGGGGCGTGACGGGGGTGAAAATCATCGGCGCCCCGATGGCGTCTTGTCTTTTTATGTAGTTACTTCATTTAACACCACTTGTCTGAATTGTGCTTATGCTGCTGTCCGAGTAGTTCATTCTATCAGTTTTCCCGCTCATGAGTGCTCCCGGACCCAGCCTTCTCATCATCACTTCCGAGGCGTCTCTGCAAGACAGCCTCCAGGCCGTTTTCATCGCTGAGAACTACGTGGTGCACCTGGCCGACAACGAGGAACTCGGGCTGCGCCTCCTCTGTCAGTTGCCGCCCTACCACCTCACCCTCCTCGATACGGCCTTGCCTGGACGAGGCGGGCTGGAAGTGCTGCGCGAAGCTCGCCGCAAGGGCGTGCAGGCGCCCGTCGTGCTGCTCACCACTGCCGGAGACGAACGCGAGCGCGTCGTTGGTTTCGAAATGGGGGCGGACGATTGTGTGGCCAAGCCCTTCAGTACACAAGAGCTGTCGGCGCGCGTGCGGGCCGTGCTGCGCCGATGCCGCACCGCCCCCGAGCCGGAGCCCCACGTCGTCTACCTCGGCGACGTGATGATTGACTTTGACGAGCACGCGGCCCGGCGCGACGGGTGCCAGATCTGCCTGACCCTGCTCGAACTCAACATCATCCGGTACTTCATCGAGCACCAGGGCCGCACGGTGACCCGCTCGCAACTCCTGCGGGACGTGTGGGGCCTCAGCGGCGAACTCACCACGCGCACCATCGACCGGCACGTGGCTTCCCTCCGCAAGAAGCTGGAGCCAGAGCCGAGCCAGCCGGCCTACATCCAGACCGTCTACGGAATCGGCTACCGCTACGTCAACGATCCGGAAAGAGGCGGGGCGGTCAGTTGAGGCGGACCGAGGCGTTCGCACTTCGAGAGACCTGCGGACGGGGCGCCGCAGGTCCTTTTTCTTGAAGGGCCCCTCTGGAAGAAAGCTAACGGGTGGGGCGAAGCGTTGTAACAAAGTGGCAGGGCGGCTCGTCTTCCCGACAGATTCTTAAGCACTCCTTTCCCTTCACCCACCCCACCGGCCATGATCCGCACCGCACACCTCACCAAAGTCTACCGCACCGACGAAGTCGAAACCGCTGCCCTGAACAACGTCAACCTGGAGATCCAGGCCGGCGAGTTCGTCTCCATCATGGGCCCCTCCGGCTGCGGCAAGTCCACCCTGCTCAACATCGTCGGCCTGCTCGACAACCCCTCCGACG